>JBDSYI010000474.1:0-4367 GCA_039925745.1 Casimicrobium sp.
ACAGTTGATGGAAAAGCGCGGTTACCCACGTGCGCGTGAGCAGGAGTTACGAAATTTTCTCGGCGGCTTTGACTTTCGCGGTGATCGTGTGAGCCAAAAAGTGGGGCTGTTTTCCGGCGGTGAAAAAGCGCGACTGGTGCTCGCGATGCTGGTGTACGAACGGCCGAATTTATTGCTGCTTGACGAACCGACCAACCATCTGGACATTGAGATGCGGCAAGCGCTGACGCTTGCGTTGCAGGACTATGAAGGTGCACTCGTGGTGGTCGCGCATGACCGGCACATTCTGCGTGCATGCTGCGATGAACTGTGGCTGGTTGCGGACAAAACGGTGCGCACGTTTGACGGCGATCTGGACGACTATCGCGTGTGGTTGCGTGAGCAGCGCGCTAAGCCCGTCGGTGCTAAAGCCGCAACGGAAGCGCCGTCGCGCAAGGTGGACAAGCGCGCCGAAGCCGAAGAACGCCAACGCCTGACCAACGCGCGAAAGCCCATTCAAAAACGCGTCGATGCGATTGAAAAAGAAATCGCCAGAATGAGCGGTACACGCGACACGCTGGACGCATGGCTCGCGTCGGAAGCGGCCTACAGCGCAGATTCCGCCACGATGCTCGGGGACAAGACACGTCAGCGTGGCGAAATTGCCGCCAAAATTTCAGCACTGGAAGACGAGTGGATGGAGAAGAACGAAGCCATGCAATGGACGCCGTGATGACGAATCAGTCCGTCAACAACTTCGCTCTGAAAAGACGGCTGTGCAGGGGCTAGGCTAATTTTTCGGCAAAAGTCGATATTAACGAATTTGTGTATTCGGCCCCTGTGCAGACTGGACTTCAACGAAAAGCTGCTAAGGGATGAGCGGGCATAGTCGTGCCGCTGCTGCGACGGCGCGAATGTCAAAGCATCCCCTTTCAGCCTGATGCTAGTGAACTGCCTCTACGAATACGTGTAAAAACCACGCCCCGTTTTGCGTCCCAGATACCCCGCTGCAACCATTTCTTTTAACAGCGGCGCAGGCCGATATTTCGGATCGTTGAAGCCTTCGTAGAAAACGTTCATCACCGCGATCATGATGTCGAGGCCGATCATGTCGGCGAGCGCAAGCGGGCCAATCGGCTGATTGGTGCCGAGCTTCATACCAGCGTCGATATCTTCAGCGGTTGCGAGGCCTTCTTGCAGACAAAAAATCGCTTCGTTAATCATCGGGCAGAGAATGCGGTTGACCACAAATCCAGGTGAATTTTTCACCGTGATTGGGGATTTGCCGAGCGCGACAGCGAATGATTGCGCTATTTCCAGCGTTTCGTTGCTGGTGGCGAGGCCGCGAATCAACTCGACCAGCGCCATCATCGGCACTGGGTTGAAAAAGTGCATGCCGATGAAGCGATCAGGACGACTGGTCGCGGCGGCGAGCTGTGTGATGGAGATCGACGAGGTGTTGGTCGCGATGATCGTTCCCGGTTTCAGCGCCGCGTCGAGATCCTTCAGAATTTTGATCTTGAGGGCTTCGTTTTCGGTGGCCGCTTCAATCACGAAATCGCAGGCGGCGAGATCGGCCAGCGTTTGCGTCGTCTTCACGCGCGCCATCGCGGCGGCTTTCTGTTCGCCGGTGATTTTTTCTTTCTTCAGCAGACGGTCTAGGCTGCCGCTGATCGTGGTCACGCCTTTCTCCAGCGCTGCGGCGTTGACGTCGAGAATCAGCGCGTCGATACCCGCGACGGCGCATGCCTGTGCAATGCCGTTGCCCATGGTGCCTGCGCCGACGATGCCTACGAATTTAATGGTCATGTGTGTGCTCTCCGATTGTGTTCATTCGATTTTACGAGGCGAGCTATGCGGCGTCCGCGTGACCGGTCCGGCAAAATGTCTGCGATGACACGTCAACAATTAACCATCGGCGTCGCTGCCGCGCTCGCCGCCGGGTTGCTGTGGGGGCTCGTCTTCGTGGCGCCACTGCTGTTGCCTGACTATCCACCGGCGCTATTGGCCTTTGGCCGCTATCTCGCCTTTGGCTTGGTGACGCTGCCGATCGCGTGGTGGCAACGCGCGGCGCTGCGACGTTTGACGCGGGCGGACTGGTGGCTGGCCATCAAGCTTTCGCTGATCGGCAATATCATTTATTACCTCGCGCTATCGGCTTCGATTCAACTGGCGGGCGCGCCGTTGCCGACGCTGATCATCGGTACTTTGCCGGTCGTCATTGCAGTGTGTTCGAACCTCGGTGATCGTCAGTTTTCATGGACCAGATTGTTGCCGTCGCTGTTTTTAATTGGTTTGGGCTTACTGTGTGTCAACGCAGATCAATTGGCACGGCTGGATGCAGCGGATGCAGTGACGGCGTACGCGATGGGCGCAGGTTTGGCGATTGTCGCAAACGCGGCGTGGACGTGGTATCCGATTCACAATGCGCGCTGGTTAAAAGCGCATCCGGCACATGCGTCGACTACGTGGGCGTCGGCGCAGGGGCTCGCTACGCTGCCGATGGCTGTGATTGGATTAACCGCAACTGTCACCTATTTTCAACTGACCCATGATGCGCGCTTTGCGGCATCGATCTCCGGCCCGCAGCCGATGAAATTTTGGTTGCTGATGCTGTTGATTGGTTTCAGCGCATCGTGGCTCGGGACGTTGCTGTGGAACATCGCGAGCAAGAACACGCCCACCGCGTTGACCGGGCAGCTAATCGTGTTTGAGACGCTGGCGGCGTTGGGTTATGCGTATCTCGTCTATCAGCGTGCGCCAAGTATGGCTGAAATAGCCGGCATCGTTTTATTGGTGCTCGGGGTGATTGTCGGTGTCAGAGCTTTATCCGCTCGTTCCTAGCGATCAGTCATCCGCCAGCCCAGCGAACGCCCCACTGTCAGCGGCACGATCGTCTCGGTGCCGAACGCAAATGCCTCCGGCGGTGTCCACGTTTCGCGTTGCAGCGTGACGGTTCCTGCATTGCGTGGCAGGCCATAGAACGCTGCACCGAAACGGCTCGCAAAATTATCCAGTTTGTCGAGCGCATTGCTGGCATCGAACGCTTCGGCGTAAAGCTCCAGTGCGGCGTGTGAGCTGAAGCAACCCGCCGCGCCACAGCACGCTTCTTTGGCGTTTTTTGCATGGGGTGCGCTGTCGGTGCCGAGAAAAAATTTGGACGATCCTGATGTCGCCGCAGCGATCAGCGCCAGGCGATGCGCCTCGCGTTTCAAAATCGGCAGGCAATACAAATGCGGACGAATGCCGCCGGTGAACATCGACGTCCGGTTGTAGAGCAAATGTTGCGGCGTAATGGTCGCCGCGACGTTCGTCCCAGCGGCAGTCACGAACTCGGCTGCTTCTTTTGTGGTGATGTGTTCGACCACTATTTTTAACGCCGGAAAATCGTGCGCAATCTGCTGTAACGCGCCTTCAACAAAGATCGCTTCACGGTCGAAAACGTCGGTTGCCGGGTCGGTCACTTCGCCGTGAACGCACAGGATCACACCGTGCTTTTGCATCGCTTCAAGCACGTGATAGACGTTGTTGAGCGCCGACACACCGGAATCGGAATTGGTCGTTGCGCCCGCCGGGTAGTACTTGAACGCATGCACGAAATCGCTCTCGGCCACGCGTGCAACTTCATCGGTGGCAGTGTTATCGGTGAGATAGAGCGTCATCAACGGATCGAATGCGGTGTCAGCGCCGCAGGCCTGCAAAATTCGCTCGCGATACGCTTTCGCCAACGTCACCGTGGTCACCGGCGGCTTCAGATTCGGCATCACCAGCGCGCGGCCAAACTGCTTTGCAGTGAAGGCGACCACAGCAGCCAGAGCCGCACCGTCACGCAGATGCAGGTGAAAATCGTCAGGTCGCCCCAACGTAATTGCGTTGATCGTTTTTGGCGCGGTGGTATCTTGCATCATGCGATTATCTTTTTCGGCAAACTGCTAGGATTGAATTATGGCTTCTCAATCTGCTCACGACCACTCGGGACACGCGCACGCGCACGGCGAACCGCTAGCGCTACTGCCGGCACCGGCCAGTGCTTTAGCGCTGGCGCGTCGCCTTGTCAAGGAAAGCGGCGGTCGCAATACCGGCGCGCGGCGCAATGTGCTGGCCTGCCTGATCGCGGCCGGGCGTGCGCTATCGCACGGGGAAATTGAGGCGCAACTGGCCGATTCTGATCTTGATCGCGTCACGCTTTATCGCGTGTTGGAGTGGCTGGTCGAGCAATCGTTGGCGCACCGTGTGGGCGGTTTGTCGGGTTTTGATCGCGCCATGCGCTTCGCCTTCAGTCGCCCGGAACGCGGACAGGCGCACGCCCATTTTCAGTGCGTTCAATGCGGCACTACGATGTGTCTGGACGAGGTCGACGTACCCTCCCTGTCAGTGCCGGATGGTAT
>JBDSYI010000475.1:0-6331 GCA_039925745.1 Casimicrobium sp.
GTGAAAGCGCTGTTCGTTTACAACTCGAACCCCGGTGCGGTT
The DNA here is from genome assembly GCA_039925745.1 of Casimicrobium sp. Classification (GTDB taxonomy): domain Bacteria; phylum Pseudomonadota; class Gammaproteobacteria; order Burkholderiales; family Casimicrobiaceae; genus Casimicrobium. The sequence continues at coordinate 43 of JBDSYI010000475.1, forward strand.
GCGCCGGACGGCAATCAGGTGTTGAAAGGTCTCGCACGCGAAGACCTTTTCACCGTGGTGCATGATGTGTTCATTACCGACACGGCGCGCCACGCCGACATCGTATTGCCGGCAACGACGTCGCCGGAGCATGAAGACATCAATCGCAGTTATGGCCACTACGATGTCGTGATCAATCGGCGCGCAATTAATCCGGTCGGTGAAAGTCTGGCCAACACCGAGATGTTCCGTCGACTCGCTCGTGTGATGGCGAAGGCGTGCCCGAATATCTCTGCGTTGAACGATCCAAGCCTCGCTGAGACTGATGAATCGATGATTCGCCACGCGCTGGACTGGTCGCACAAATCGCTGGCCGGTTTGAGTTTTGAGACGCTCGAACGCGATGGCTTTTTGCGCATGAACTATCCGCGCAAAATTGGCTTTGTCGTTCCGTTTGCTGAAGGTGGTTTTCCTACGCCATCGGGCAAATGCGAGTTTTATTCTGCGACGCTGGCGAAACGCGGCTTTGATCCGCTGCCAACCTACTTCCCCTCGCACGAAAGTGAAGACAGCGCGGTTGCCGGGCAATTTCCGCTCGCACTCAACACGCCGCCTGCCCGCAATTTCCTGAATTCCACGTTTGGCAACATCGAAGAACTAGCCAAACCGTACGGCGCGCCAAAAGTGCAGTTGAATCCAACAGATGCGGCCGCACGTAAGTTAAGTGATGGCCAATGGGTGCGCGTGTTTAACGGACGCGGTGTAATGAAGCTGGCCGCACAGGTGACTGAAGATACGCGGCCCGGTGTCGCCACCATTTTGTGGGGACATTGGCGCGATCACCCCGGCGCGGACGGATTCGTCAACGATCTCACCAGCCAGGCACTCAGCGATATTGGTGGCGGTGCGACGTTTTATGACTGTCGGGTGGAAGTTGCCACGGCTTAACAATAGTGTGGGAGCCGTTCTACCGCGATAGATTTCGCGGTAGAACCGCTCCCACAGGACGAACTTGAGGATCCCAATTATGGAAAAAATTCACAAAACCGATGCCGAATGGCGTGCCATGCTGACACCGGAGCAGTTCAAAGTTGCGCGCGAACACGGCACCGAACGCGCATTCTCTGGCGTGTACGCCGACCATCATGCCAAGGGCGTGTACACCTGCGTGTGCTGCGGTGAACCCGCCTACGCGTCCGACACGAAGTTCGAATCCGGCACCGGCTGGCCTTCGTTCTGGCAACCCGCGTCGCCTGAAAATGTGGAAACGAAAGAAGACAACAGCTGGTTCTCACGCCGTACCGAGGTGCACTGCGCCAAGTGCGACGCCCATCAGGGCCACGTCTTCCCGGACGGCCCGAAGCCAACAGGTTTGCGCTATTGCATCAATTCGGCGTCGCTGAATTTCGTTCCGGAGCAGTAGGCGCGCATGACTGAGCCGTTGCGATGGCAATGGCGCCAACACCATTTGCGCGGACATTTCCCGCCAGCCAAAACCATCAGCTTTTCGCTGGATGCACCGCGGCATAGGGGCTGATGCTTATTAATTGCTGTAGTTGATAACAGTCTAATATCGCCATTAGCCCCCGTGCAGACTGACTTTCAGCAAAAAGCTGTTATGTCGTTTTTTTAACTTTCCTATCCTGACTCCAGCAGCTTCACATGCCGCTGTAACTGCGTCCAGGCCACCGTTGCACGCTGATCAGGATGCACCGCATTGAGTAATCGCGTGACATCAAGGCCGCGTTCGAATGCGCGCGTCGCGGTGTGTTCTGCGACGGCATAGTGATCCGCCTGTATCGATAGTCGAATCTCGTGCTGCGCGGCAAGCGTCACCCGTCCACGATAGTGCGCCGCACGGCCGCGTGCCCAATCGTCATCCACGCCCTTCAAGCAGTCGCCGCGATACAAATCAAATAAACGCTTGACGAATTTCATGCGCTCTGCCTCCGACGCATCAACCTCCGGCACGCCGTCCAGATGCGCCTCAAGTGCCATCACGTCGGTCCAGACGCGCGCTGGATTCAAGTGCAGCCAGCCTGCGTTTCTTTGAATCAAATCGGCCTCTGAGTGCAGCCTGCGCAGTCGAAGCAGCGTCATGCTCAGCGTGTTTTCCGCCTGATCGGCATCAAGCTCCGGCCACAACGCATCGCTCGCGCTGGCCACTGTTAAACCCTGTGCGCCGTGGGCGGCGATCAACATCAGCAGATTAAGCGGACGGCTTGATGCCTTGCTCGCGCTCTGCCCTTCCGCGATCTTCGCGACGTTCTGAAAGCCCCCAAAGCATCGCAAGCTCATCGCCCACGGCCAATGCTCGTCGGCCCACGCCGGCGGCACCACGGGCGCAAGCTTTAACGCCGCGAGCACGAACTCGGTTTCGATGCCTTCGCGCAGGGCTAACGCCGCGACCACCGCCCTGGTCTCCGGCAATGAAATCAGAAAACTGAACACTTTAGCTGCGCGCATGGGGGCGAGACCCGACTGCAAATGCGCGCGCAAGCGCTGCCGCATCGCCTCGCCATCACCATCGCCATCGCGACCGTAATAGACGTGCAGCGCTCTCCCGAACGCGCCCACGCCGCGCAACGTGACCGCGTATTGCGTTTGCGCGTGTTCCGCGAATTGATCACAGACTTCAGCGCCTTTTTCGTAGTCGCCCAGCGCGTAATACACGCGCCACGCCGATTGCTGATAGGTGATCGCCACGCTTGGCGGACAATCGGCCAGGGTTAGATCACGAGCCATATGCTCTAGGTGCAGCAAGCCGTTGTCCGCATCTTTTCTCGCGCTAGCACTTCCGGCAGCGCGTGTGTTGTAAATCACCCGCTCCATCGGGCGGGCAGGATGCAAAACTTCGAGCATGCCTCGCAATGCGCGGTCAGCCGCGTCAACATTTTGTGCCTGCACTGCTTGCTCTGCGACCAGGCGCACACTGCGAAATTTCAGCAACGGCGCTGAGGTTTGTTCGATGTAACCGTCCAGCGCTTGTAGTGCGCTCGGCAGCCGCACACGATCCGTGTGGTGAAGGTAGAGCGCCCACGACGCAAGCCACGCCCCGCGCAAATACACGGCACCTTGCGTTGTCGCCGGCAGTTCTGCTGCGACCTCCGCCATGCGCCCGTGTAGTGCTTGCGCGCCCGCCGGATCGCCCGAAATTTGCCGCCACGGCAACAGCGCCCCGGCGGCGAGATAGAGTTGCATGGCCCGTTGCGGGCCGCTGCACGGCGTTGCCATCAAGCCATCAAGTCGCTCGCCAAATGGCGCAATTAAATCTTTCGAATCGCCTCGCAACAGTGCGCAGGCAGCGGCACCCATTGCTCGGGCCAGATCGAGATCAGCGTCAGTCGACGGCGCAAGCTTCCCATCTGCTCGCTCGAAACGTTGAACCCATTCGCGCCAGTGGGTAAACCGCGCCCAGTCGACCAGCATCCATGTCATCGCAGTGGCTGCCAACCCCGCTTCTGATTCGTCATCGCGGGCGTCAACGGCCAGTTGCGCCGCCGCATCAAGTCGATCCAGCACATTCAATGGATCACCACACAGGATGTCATGCGCCACCCGTTTCCACGAGGGGCGCGGAGCCAGATGCAGGACAGACGCGGTGCGAGGCGCAGCGGCAGATGCCATTTTCTAGTCAAGACTCAAATGTGCGGGTGAAAAACGAACGTAACGGGCAACGAATAGACGCAACGTGAGCGCCACGTGCGCCGTGCACCAGAACAAAACGCAGTTTTCATGACGCTATCACGTTTTTGTGATTTAGGTGTACGTCAAGCCCTCATAACCTTCCCAGCGTGACGGGTGCCGTGCGATCGATGATCTCGCTAGCGCACGACACTCGACCGGAACAGCGTTTAACTCATAGGCACGAAACATGGACAACTCCGCATCGTTTTTGCAAAGTTTGCGCCCATTGCCCTGGCGTAACCCTAAGGACCTCTATCGATCGTGTTTTCGAACGGCGGTGATACTGATAGCAGCGCTCACTGTGGCGCAAGCGTCCTCGGTTTATGCTGCGGGCACCTGGGCGCCGGCCGCACCGTTGACGGCAGCGCGTACCTCACACACCGCCACCCTGCTCGCCAATGGCAAGGTGTTGGTGGTGGCGGGGTTCGGCAGCATCAGTTGGATCGCAACGGCTGAGCTGTACGACCCGGCGAGCGACGCTTGGACGCCCGCCGGGTCAATTGCCTCGCCGCGCAACAGTCACAGCGCGACCTTGCTGCCCGATGGTCGCGTTCTGGTCGCGGGTGGGGCGAACAGTGCAACCAATCTGGCCACCGCCGACTTGTACGACCCAGCGACCAATACGTGGACGCCGGCCACGTCGATGGCGGCGGTTCGCAGCGGTCACATCGCCACGCTGCTCGCCAACGGCAAAGTGCTGGTCGCGGGTGGTCTTGGCGCGACCGGAATCCCTATCAACGCCGCCGAGGTCTACGACCCTGCGAGCAACACTTGGACGGCAACGGGCGCGATGGTAACGAGCTGGGTTGGAAGAGTCGCCGCACGATTGCCGAACGGCAAAGTGCTCGTCGCCGGTGGCTACAACTCGGGCAACACGACCGCGTTCGCCGAACTCTACGACCCGGTGACCAACACCTGGAGCGCCGCCAGCCCGATGGTCAAGCAGCGTTATGGTCACAGAGCGACGCTGCTTACCAATGGCAAAGTGTTGGTGGTCGGTGAGTCCGGTAATGGCGGTATCCAGTTGCAGACCACCGAGCTGTACGATCCGGCCAGCAACACGTGGACGCTCACCGGCCCACTGGTGACGGGACGGGTGACGCAGAGCACCAGCCTGCTCGCTGATGGCCGCGTGTTGATTGCCGGAGGCGGGGGCAATGGCTCGACGGTGTTGGCGAGCGCCGAACTCTATGACCCGGCGTTTGCGAGCTGGACCGCAACCGGCCCGCTGGCCACAGCGCGCAACTACCACACGAGCACGCTACTCAACAACGGAAAAGTGCTCGCGGTTGGTGGATCGCTTGCCAACGGCAACGTCATCGCCAGCGCCGAGCTGTATACGCCGGGAATCGCTGCCGCGCCCAACTGCAACCCCGATATTGACGGCGACGGCGCCTTTCTCGCCACCACCGACGCGCTGATCCTGATGCGCATCGGCATCGGCATTACCAACAGCGCCGCCATTGGAGGCATCAACTTCCCGGCGGCGGGTACACGCAAAACCTGGCCCCTGATTCGCGACTACCTGGTGACGCAGTGTGGGTTTAGTTTGCCGTAGCCCCGCACTGTTTATCCACAGATTAAATTTTTCTGTCCACCCATAGAGACCTCTTATGAATCCAATTGACATCAAAGCGCTACCGTTTTCATCGAAGGCAAGCATCTGCTGGAGCTTCTTCTGGCGAGGGATCGTCATTACCGTTGCGTCAACACTTTGCGCGGCCTTAATCGGCGGAATCTTGGGTTTTTTGCTGGGCTTCGGTGGTTTTGGCAAGGCTGTGCCGATCGTTGGCGGCGTGTTGGGTTTGATGGTTGGAATTTACTTTCTTTATCTCTTCCTGCGTTGGCTACTGTCGTCGCGTCTCGGAAGTTTTCACCTGGTTCTCGTTCAGGCGGACGAATGAATCTAGCCCTACAACGACTCTACGTTGTGCAAGCGCCGCACAGCGTGGAGGTGTCTCAGCGCACACCATTCAAATCGGAGATCGATCGATGCGCCGCGTGGCGCGCCGTTCGGCTCAGTCAGCCGCTTCTCGTCCGTTTACGTGCTAATGGCACGTCGCTCAAAGGTGTCGTCGACCCCAAATTCATTTCCTTCAAGTTTTATTAGGAGTACAAATCATGGTTACACCCGTCGTGGCTGGTTCTAGCGCGCATCCCCGTTTCTTCTGGAACGTTTCGGCCAATGTTGGCGTCTATTCGCCCAATAAGCCTGACGACGTGCAGTTGGTGCAGTTCGCCTACGCGTTAACGGCGGCTGACACCTACTACGATGCGGCGTTGCGGGCGATCTTTGCCACAGTAATGCCTGGCGCGGCGTACTTCGGGCAAGAAAGTGACCCGCTCACGCGCGCCATTCGTGGCCACGAAAAGCAGCGCGGTGGCGCGCAGGATGGTCGCGTCAGCGTGCTGACTCAGCTCACGACCGCGTCCTACGATGGCGGCGCGCACACGTTTTTAATCGCGAGCCTCAACTTTGAATTACGGAAGTTTCTGCCCGGCGTGTTCCCGCGCCTCGACAAGCACCCGAAATGTCCACCGCTGCTTCGAGCTGCCGTGAATGCTGCATGTGCCTGAACTGTGTTTGGTTGTCCCGACTCGGCCTGACACCTTACGCCATAGT
>JBDSYI010000476.1:0-10392 GCA_039925745.1 Casimicrobium sp.
CACACCATGTATAGCAAACACGTGATCGCTGCCAACGCGAACAGTGCTCTCAAGCCCCGCAAAAAGTTAAGCATAAATCACCCGTAAAGTGGTTATCGCGATTATGACGAGTCGTTCAAGGAGGCGCAATGAGTGTCGCGATTTGCAACTATACATGCGCAAAAAAATTGTTGCGAAGCCCGGCATCTGCTCAATTTGAACCCCCCGGCCCGGCGACCTGGTTGCGGCGCCGAGGAGCCCGGATGAGCGTCTTCTAGTGACGAATCATTCGATGCTCACCAAGCGTAAACAGGCGTCAGAGCCACACTTTTTTTGTGATCGTATTCGATCACTTCCATATACGCTCCCTGGACTTGCCGCTAACCCGCACATAAGATATATTACAAATAAATCTTTAATATTTATTGACTGTCTGGCACCTGCCAACAGAAGGAAAACATGGTAGCCGTCGTCTGCACCGAAGAAGAAATTACACAGCTCGTGCATGCCTTTTATACCTCCGTACGGCGTGACAAGATCCTGGGCCCAATCTTTGAACACCACGTCGATGATTGGGATTCGCATCTTGCGAAGCTTGTGGATTTTTGGTCATCGCTGCTGCGCCGCACCGGACGCTTTGCTGGCACACCCATGCCCACGCACATTGGCCTGCCGGGCCTAAGCGCGGAGCTGTTCCAGCGCTGGCTCACTCTATTTCGTGAAACAACCGCTGCGCAGCCCAATCCCCTGATGCGCGAACAGGCCAACGTGCTGGCGGAGCGTATCGCGCGCAGCCTCTGGTACGGCTATCAGCTGAGTCATCATCCTGAAGCAATGCCCGATGAGTTAACCCATGCCTGAGTACCTTCGAATCGAGGAACCGACTCGCGCTAAGGCGACTGCTCCTCAGTGGCGCGCCTTTCTTGAGTTGGCCTTTCGGCCGCTCTATCTCGGCGGCTGCCTGTGGGCGGCAGTCTCCATTGCACTATGGGTGTTCGCCCCTTCATGGTTGAACGGGCCGCTTCCAGGTGTGCTTTGGCATGCTCACGAAATGTTGTGGGGATTCATCGCCACCATCGCGATTGGTTTTTTGCTGACCGCAGTTGGCACCTGGACAGGCATCAACCCGTTGAGTGGTCGCCCTCTCGGTGCGCTTGTCGCGCTGTGGGTGACGGCGCGACTGGCCTATCTCATTCCGGAGCCCAGTGCATTCTGGGTCGGCGCATGCAGCGAAGTCGTGTTTTTCGTCTGGGCAGCGCTGGCGATGGGCCGATGCATTTACAAGACGCGCAATCAGCGCAACTACGGCGTGCCGTTGCTGGTTCTGGGGCTCGGAATCATCGACGCCTTGTATCTTGCAGCAGTATGGCAAGGTAATTACGTACTCGTCATGGAGCGCCTGAGCACGGGCCTCCTGTGCATGGCATTGATTGCCCTTTTGGTGGCACGACGGGTCATTCCATTTTTCGCCATGCGCGCGATGCCAGGACTTCAGATTCCCATGCTTACGCATAGTGGTCACTGGCAATTGGCTGCGTGCGCGCTGGCGGTTGTCTTCGGATTGCTAAGCCTCCCTGAGGCCATGGCAGTCAGTCTGGCGACGGCAGGCATTCTGGCGCTGGTGCAAACGATCTCCTGGAAACCGTGGGCCGTATTGCACAAACCACTGCTTTGGATTCTCTACATTGGCTACGCCTCGCTCGGCGTGGGGCTCACCACTGCTGCAGCCCATGCCGTCGGCTGGGTCGAGCGAGCCGCCTGGTCAGTTCACGTAATCGGTGTGGCAGGATTTTCGGTGTTGATTATCGGCATGGTGACACGCACTGCACTCGGCCACCTGGGACGACCACTGCAGACAGATTGGCGCATGGTCACTGCCTATATTTTGGTGATCACTGCAGCAATACTGCGCCTCATGGCGTTACTACCTGTGGGTTTTGCGACGATTGCGCTTGATCTGTCAGCCGCGACGTGGGTGCTCGCCTTCGCACTCTACCTCTGGCATTTCTTTCCCATGTTGATTCGCCCTCGCCTCGACGCTGCCGCATCTACGCCGATTGTGACGTCAACCGTGAACGCAGCGCTCAGTCAGCGCACTCGCCAATGATCGGGAAATCGCAATGCGTTTGACCACGATGACCGACTATGCAATGCGACTGCTGATGCACGTTGCGCAGCACTCCGATCGACTTTGCACGATTGCCGAAATCGCTGAGACGTATGCCATTTCAGAGGCGCATCTCATGAAAATTACCCATCAGTTGGGGCTGCGCGGGTGGGTCACCACGGTTCGCGGGAAAGGTGGCGGCATGCGATTGGCTCAACCCCCTGAAAACATCAATCTCGGAGCCGTTGTGCGCAGCATCGAGCCAGACTTTAATCTGGTCGAATGTTTCGGCACCAGCAACACGTGCGTCATCTCGGGCAGCTGCGGATTGACCAGCGTGTTGGACGGAGCGTTACAACGCTTTCTGTCGCATCTCGATGAATTCACGTTAGCGGATATTCTGCCGAGAGCTATAGCGCCCACGACGGCTTCCGTCCGACCTGTCGCTCTCCATCGAATGGGCGTTAAATGAAAAATGTAGTGTTGTTCAAGCTGAGTGTGCCCGTTACTATCGCGCCGATGCGTACGTTTATTGGCGAGGCTGGGAAGTTTTAAATGCTTTGTTTCGACGTCAATAGAATCAAACGAAGCGGCGCCACCCAAAAAAGAACGTATCGATCAAGGAGCATGCGATGAATCTGGAACTAGCGAAACTTAGCGCGTCCGGGGGGTGCTCGTAATGGACAGCGCCATCCTGAGTCTTTTAGGGGCTTTCCTGCTATCCATCATTGGGCTGTTCGGGTTCATCTGGTCACTGCGGAAAGGATTGCTGGTCGAAAATCCAGCCGCCGCCTCGGTGATTTTTGCGCGTGGCGAAGTCGGAAAAATCGATGACCCTGCGCTTTCAGAAGACGAGCAGCAAGAAATGCAAGCGGCGGTGCAAACTGGCACCGTGCTGGCGGTCGACGCTGCGGAGATTGCAGACCGCGTTGATGCTGATCGTTCAAGCGCTTTCCCTGTATTCATGTTCATCGCATTCGCCTGCTTCTGGCTGCTAATTGGTTCGTTTGCTGGCCTAATCTCCTCGTTCAAGCTGCACGAGCCCGATTGGTTAGTCCAGCAGGCCTGGTTGAGCTTCGGGCGGATTCGTTCCGTTCACCTGAATGCCGTGATCTACGGCTGGTCGTCTAACGCGGCTCTCGCCGTAATTCTCTGGGTGCTTCCACGGCTCCTGCGTACACGATTGCACGGTGCGATCTGGGCAATGGTCGGAGGTACTTTCATCAATGCCGGCATTGTTGCGGGCATCGGTGCGATCGCGGCGGGTTGGACCGACGGAATGGAATATCTGGAAATCCCGTGGCAGATCGACATTTTCATTTTTGCGGGATTCGCACTCATCATTCTTTCAGCGCTCTACACACTCGTCAATCGACGCGTTGAGCATCTCTATGTCAGCGTCTGGTACATGATTGCCGCACTGCTCTGGTTCGCCGTGCTGTTTTTTGTGGCCAATCTACCGGGCGTTCACACAGGCGTTCAGCAGGCCACGACTAACTGGTGGTACGGGCACAACGCGCTCGGGCTGTGGTTTACACCCGTGTCTGTGGGTGCGATCTATTACTTTCTACCGAAGATCATCGGACGACCGGTGGTGTCATACAACTTGTCGCTGCTGGGCTTCTGGACACTTGCGTTTTTTTACGGACAGGTCGGTGGCCATCACCTGATCGGCGGACCGATACCCGGTTGGTTGACGACGTTATCGATCGTGCAAAGTGTGATGATGATCATCCCGGTCATCGCCTTCACGATCAACATGAAGGGAACGCTCAAGGGACAGATGCATTTGGCGCGCTATTCGCCTACGCTGCGGTTCATGATGTTTGGTGGATTGATGTATTTGGCGTCGTCGGTTCAGGGATCCTTTGAAGCGTTACGCAGCGTCAACTCAGTGACCCACTTCACGCACTTCACCGTAGCCCATGCCCACCTGGGTATGTATGCGTTCGTGTCGATGGTGATGTTTGGTGCCATTTATTTCATGCTGCCACGTGTGCTGGATTGGGAGTGGCCGTATCCGCGATTGATCACTTTGCATTTCTGGCTTGCAGCGGTGGGCATGGCGATCTACTTCATAGGCCTGAGCATTGGCGGTTGGTTGCAAGGAATGGCGATGCTAGACGCCGCCCGATCATTCAACGAATCCGTGACGTTAACCGCGCCGTGGCTCAAGTCGCGCAGCGTCGGTGGCTTATTGATGACGCTCGGACACCTGGTGTTCGTCGGCCACTTCTTTGCGATGGCCCTGCGCTTCGGGCCACACCGCACCGGGGCCGCACTGTTCTGGCAATCGAAGGAGCTGGCACATGGAAAATGAACTTAAGCTTGTCTCAGGCGCTATGGTGGCATTGGCGGTTGCCACCGCTGCACTCGTCGTGCTGCCCTACATGCAGGTGCGCGATCTGAAGGCTCCGGTCGGACTCAAACCCTATACAGAGCAGCAGCTTCGTGGACGAGCGGTATACGTTTCCAACGGCTGTGTGTACTGTCACAGCCAGCAGCCTCGAGATCGCAATCTCGCTCCCGACTTCTCGCGCGGTTGGGGTCGGGCCTCGGTACCCGCCGACTACGTCTATGACAAACCGCACTTACTAGGCTCGATGCGCACCGGCCCAGATCTGTTCAATATCGGCGCACGGCAGCCTAGCAAGGACTGGCATTTGGGGCATCTCTATCAACCGCGCGCGTACGTACCCGAATCGATCATGCCGGCCTATCCGTTTTTGTTTCGGCTGAAAGATGCCGCCGAAACAGGTGATCAGTTGGTGACACTGCCACCTAGCGCCGCGCCCGTGGGCAAGGTTGTAGTCGCGTCGGAAGACGCGCTGGACCTGGTGAAGTATCTGCAGGGACTTGATCACACGTATCCGGTGCTGCCAGCGCTGGATACGCCCTAGTCAACCAAGGAGACTGCGATGAATATCGACTCCAAACCCGCGTCGCCTCCTGTAAGCGGCGGAATGCCATCAGTGGGCCCGCAAAAAACGGGGCATGCACCCGCTCAAGAACGGGAGAATGCCGACCCGTCGGAACGCGTGCAACCGATGCCGCTCCTTGCTGCCGCCGTCACGCTAGTGATGGTGCTTTTCGGTGCCGGATACGTGCTGATGTCCGACCCTTTCGGCGATGCTACGTTGGGCGACCGACGCACGGTGGCGGACCTTCGCGCTGCAAAGCCAGGAGCGCCCGGCGCGCCCACGGCAGCAGCCGATGGCAAGGCGATTTTTACCGGCAACTGCGTCGCTTGCCATCAGGCGACGGGCAAAGGCTTGCCCGGTCTGTTCCCCCCCCTCGATGGCTCAGAGTGGGTCCGAGGTGATGAGCGTACTCTGATCAATATTCTGCTGCACGGTATTAGCGGCGAGATAGAGGTGCTTGGCGCATCGTACAAAGGGGTGATGCCTCCGTTCAAACAACTTAGTGATGCCGAGATTGCCGCGGTGGCAACCCACATCCGTTCGCAATGGTCAAACACCGCGAAACCCATCACCACCGACGCCGTGACCGCAGAGCGTAAGGTGAGCACGCGTGATACGCCGTTTGATGGAGGCGCTGCACTCAAGGCATTGGCGGCTCCGAAGTAATGTGGCGCACCGCCAGCCTCACAGTCTTAGCCGCGCTGTTGGCTTATGCGGCGAGCGCATGGCTGACGATGGACTTCAACGTCTGGACAGCAGAAGGCGCGCGCAGGCTTCACGTCGCCCGTGCAAAAGTACCGGCGCCCAGTGTTGCGCTGCGTGGGCCGGGGATTGATGCCACGTTGCCCGCGTTACTCAAGCGCGATGGACAAGTCACCATCATCGACTTTGTTTACACCCGCTGCACGACGGTTTGTTTAGCGTTGGGCAGTACATTTCAGCAGATGCAGTCAACGCTGGCCGCGTTACCGCGGCTGGACAGGGCTGCGGCTCCGCGAGTGCAACTGCTGTCCATCAGTTTCGACCCCGAGCACGACACGACCGCCGTGTTGGCAGCGTACGCAAAAGGCCTGAATGCCGATCCCGCACGCTGGCGTTTCGCAGCGCCGGTTGACTCTGATGGGCTCACGAAGTTGCTCGCCAGCTTCGAGGTCGTCGTGATTCCAGACGGAATGGGCGGTTTCGAGCACAACGCAGCACTGTTGGTCGTCGACGCTCATGGTCACTTGGTGCGCATCTTCGACTACGCGGAAATGGAAGCGGCCCTGGCGTATGCACAGTATCTTTCGACGCAATCAGCGCCCGCTTCGCAAAAAGCAGCCGGCTGATGAACGCGTTGAAATGCGCGCTTGATCGTTACGGGGCAGTCGTTGGGCTCGTCCTGCTCATCGCACTGATCACTCAGCCGCTCCGCCATGCGCTTGAGGCGCAAATGTCGATGCATATGCTTGTGCAATTTCTAGCGCTAATTTTGACCGGCATGTTGCTCGCCGGAGCGCTATCGATAAAGGCTCGCGCGCAGCTCGCACAATGGAACGCGCACGGCATTGCTGGCTTAACGTTTGCGGCGCTGGTACTCGCGCTCGCAATGATCCCTCGCCTGCTTGACCTCGCATTGGTTGATGCGCATGTCGAATTCGTCAAATTTATCGCGCTGCTGCTGTGTGGTGCAGCGTTGCGCGTTTCGTGGCGCAACGCCGGTGTCATCGTTCAAGGGTTTTTCTTGGGCAATGTATTGCCTATGATGGCGATTGCCGGCTCGCTTTACGAGACGGCACCTGCGCGTGTTTGCAATGCCTACCGTCTCGACGAACAGCAGTGGGTCGGGCAGTGCCTGACCATTGTCGCTGGCTGCATTGCCGTCGTCTGGCTCGCACGCGTTTTCTGGAACATGACCGACAAACAACGACCGGCTGCTGCGGTTACGCCTGCGCCATTTCATCCGCCGATCAATCGCGAAGCTGTGGAAGCGCCTCGGAGCGAGGCAATCCACGCAGCCGCGACTAAAGAAGCACGTGTTGCGTCATGACGTCAAACGGTGTTTTCGGATCGCCGCGCACACTGTCGGTTTCAAAATAATCGTTCCATCCGTTCTCGGCGAGCACGCTCAGATAAGCGTCTCCCATGGCTGCGTTCGGAAACCGCCAGATGCAGAAGAATTGGTAACGATCAATCGTCGGCACGTGGCTGTTTTGCCCCCATGCGACTGCCTCCGCCTTGCTGCCGAGGCGCAGGCGAGTGAGCGCAGTCACTTTGCTCAGATACGCCGTCCGGGCCGGTTGCGAGAGCGCGAGCCAACTCTGTTTTGGTTTCCAAAGGCCGATAAAAACGTGCATATGCGGTGACCTCAAAACGACAAGGTAGGGATCGGAAGACTAGCGCTTTGCCAGTGCCTGCGCGGCCACGCCGACAAAGAAAGCATGCAGCATGTGCTGCACAATTTCCTCGCCAGAGTAGCTGTTGCCACGCTGCATGTAGTCGAGCGTCGGGTCGCAGGAGCGCGCATAAATGGCAGTGACGATGTAGTCGGTCGGCAGCTCACGCGACAGCGTGCCGTCGGCTTTGGCCTGATCGACCAGCGACGACAGTGCTGCGTTCAGCGTGAACAGCGCTGCCAGATAAACCTCATCGGTCATCAGTGAGTGCTCGAGCGAGCCGTTGGTCGACGGCAGGTGCGGAATGCTGCCTTGCAGCCGCTCTTGCAACACCCATTCCAGCATTTGTCGCAACTTTTCGATAGCGGGCAGCTGGGGAGGCAGTGCCGACAGCCGCTCGATCGTGCGCTCGAAAAGGCGCGTCATGGTGCGCGCGGCGAGCTTTTCTTTCGACGCGAAATGTTTATACAGACTGGCTTTGGCGATACCGACTTCCGCGGCAACCGCGTCCATCGTCATCTCTTCGTAGCCGAGCTTGCCGAGCAGCTGATGCGCTGCGTCGAGGATGGCTTCCTCACGCATTTCTAACTGGCGCAAACGATAGGGCGTTGACAAAATTTAACTTTCCGGTAATAATTTGAACTTGGTAGTTCAATTATTTACTAATAGGTATGAATCAAGGCTCTAATGCTTGAAATTCAGACCACTCAGTAGCTTTGTGACCATTTATTTATTCTAGGAGTTTAACCATGATGTTTCGTCCCCTCAAATCCGTTCTTGCTGGCTTTGTCAGCGTTGCCCTAATGTCCGGTGCCGCCTTTGCGACCACTGGAACTATCGTTGACGTCGCCGTCGCCAACGGCAATTTCAAAACCCTCGTCACCGCCATCAAAGCGGCAGGTCTTGCCGACACCCTTTCCGGCAAAGGCCCATTCACCGTGTTCGCGCCCACAGACGCTGCGTTTGCCAAGCTGCCAGCTGGCACGGTTGACGCGCTTTTGAAGGACATCCCCAAGCTGAAAGCAATCTTGACGTATCACGTCGTTTCTGGCGCAGTGATGGCCAAAGACGTGAAAACCGGCATGGTTCCAACCGTCAACGGCCAATCGCTTGACGTGAAAGCTGATGCGATGGGCGTTATGGTCAACGGCGCAAAAGTCACAACCGCCGATGTGAAAGCATCGAACGGCGTCATCCATGTGATCGACACTGTGTTGCTGCCTAAGTAATAGATCCCGGCAGACCAAAACTCCAGCTTCGCCAACAGCGTTGCTGGAGTTTTTTTTAACTTTTTTTTCGCGTCATTTCTTTTCTGGAGCACCCGATGAAATTGCAAACTTATCTTCGCTACTTCACTGCACTCACCGCAACCGCCCTGCTCGCTGCCTGTGGGTCGGACAGCCATGAGCCGACGCCAGCTGCGCCCGTGTCCATTCTTGCGACCGCACAAGCGACAGCCGATTTATCTTCCCTCGTCGCTGCGGTGCAATTTGCCAGCGATAACAATGACCTCGTTAATCTTTTGGGATCGGCTGGAACCCTCACCGTGTTCGCTCCAACCAATGCCGCTTTTGACAAATTAGCCCAAACATTGACCGGCAACGCCAACGCAAAAGGCCCAGACATTCTGGTGCCCGCGAACAAAACACTGGTGAGAGCCGTGCTCCAGTATCACGTGTTAACTAGGGTGGTGAAAGCCGCCGACATCCCTTTTGGCAAGGCGATCACGTCCGCAGGCGGCGGTTTCTTTAAGATTGACGTGGTGGCTGCCAAACCCGTCATCACTGATGGCCGCAATCGCAAAGCGAACATCACCGCAACCGACATCGCCGCAAGTAACGGTGTCATGCACCTGATTGACCAAGTGCTTCTGCCTGCCGACAAAACTATCTTGCAAACCGCGATTGCCTTAGCGCCAGAATTCACTAGTCTGGTTGCAGCGCTGCAATTTGCCAGCAACGACGGCGATTTGGTCGCAACGCTTTCGGGCACCGGGCCGTTCACCGTTTTCGCACCAACCAACGCCGCCTTTGATGCACTGGCAAAAGAGCTGACTGGTAACGCCGCCGCCACCGGACCAGATTTGCTTACGCCCGCCAATAAAGCATTACTGCGCTCCGTGCTCACGTATCACGTTGTCACTGCACGCGTACTAAAGGCAGACATTGCGCTGAACACACCGATCACCACGGTTCAAGGCAAAACCTTCGTCATCCAGGCGAATGCAACCGGCGTCGCAATCACCGACGGACGTAACCGCGTGTCGAACATCACAGCCACTGACGTGCTGAACTCAAACGGCGTCATCCATGTCATCGACAAAGTGATCTTGCCGCCGCTTTAGGCCGACGTGCTGGACAACTAACGCCGCCTCTGGGCGGCGTTAGTTTTTTGTGGGCTGTTTTGACCGCTGCCTCACCATTGTCATCAGTGAATTTCGATAGCGTGATCGGCATCGCCCTGCTCGGCTTCAATGTCCCCCATGAATATGAATGTGACAGCCAGACAATGTTCGACATGGTGCGAGTTGCGAGTGCGTCGCATAGAGCGAAGGGCAACGATAACGCAACGACGTGGATTATTTAAAGGGCGTCTAAACACGACGATTCCGTAACGCGTGGCCGCCACCTATTGCGTCGCGTTCGCGAGTAATTTGCGCAGGGACAATATGCACGCGATGCGCCACCGGTTCAAATCAGCTGACGCCGGGGTTCTCATGCCTCGCCAGAAAGCAGCGCCTAAGCCAACGCGCATCTGCGCTTAAACTGCATGGAATCGCAGTATATTGGTGACATGCGCCCAAATAGAAGCCTCTTGACCAACGCGAGCGAAATTGAGCCGTGTGCGTATAAAAATTTAAACGTGCAATGCAGGTTGATATTCCGTTAGGCCTCGCAATCCATGTCGTTCCTACCCCAAACCTTCTTGGTCCCAGCACGTATCGAAACCGAGCGGTTCGCAATGCGCTCGATCACCATCCATGACGCATTCAAGGATTACGATGCAGTGA
>JBDSYI010000477.1:0-17540 GCA_039925745.1 Casimicrobium sp.
TTGTACCAACCCTCCACCTGCGGTCCCAGCGCCGCTTCGATGCGGGCACGTTTGATCTTCATGGTGGGCGTTAGATAGCCGTTGTCGATGTTCCACGGATCGCGCGCCACCACAATCATGCGAATAGTTTGGTAGTCGGGAAGATCGCGATTGACCGTTTTCAAAAGTTCACCCAGCTCGGCCGCCACATTTGCTTTGACGGCCGGGTCCGCGAGGGTAGGTCGAATGTTTTCGGCGAGCACTACGACCGCGTACGGCGCTTGTTGACCGACGCCCGATACCATAGACATTTCAATCATCGGGTTCGCGTTGATCGTATTTTCAATCGGGGCGGGCGCGACATATTTGCCTTTGCCGGTCTTGAACAATTCCTTCTTGCGTCCCGTGAGTTTCAGCATGCCGTCGGCGCGCAGCTCGCCCAAGTCACCCGTACGAAAAAATCCATCCTCGGTGAAGCTCTCGGCGTCCAGTTCCGGTTGTTTGTAATAGCCCGCAAGCTGCCCTGGCGATTTGATCAACACTTCACCATCCTCGCTAATGCGCACCTTGACACCCGGCAAGGGTGAGCCGACATAGCCCGGCGCGTTGAGTGCGATGGAGGTGGTGCACGAATACGCGAAATCCTCCGTCATGCCGTAACCCTCAACAAGGTTTAGCCCAAGCTTTCGGTACCAGGTAATGAGTGGCGCTGGAATCGGCGCAGAGCCGCTACCTGCATGCTTGACTGAGTCGAGTCCGAGCCCGGACAGAATTTTGCGACCTATGATCTTCCTCACAATCGGAAGTGACAGCAGAAAATCCAGCTTTTTCTGTGGCATCTTCTGGAAAACGCCCTGCTGGAACTTAAGCCACAGTCGCGGCACGGACACAAAGATAGTGGGTCGAGCGCGCTGCAAATCTTTGACGAATGTGTCCAGCGTTTCGGCAAAAAAGATGTGACCCTTTCCCTCGATGATGGAACCGCACTCAACCCATGCGCGCTCCATGACGTGCGCCAGCGGTAAATACGAAAGCACTCGAACTTGGTCGGTCGGACCAATAGCGTCGCGCACATTCCCGATAATGCCTTCAGCACACCGCGTGATGCGGTCAAAGCGATGCATAACGCCCTTGGGCGTGCCGGTCGAACCGGACGTGTACATCATCATGGCGATGTCGTCGGCTGAGCGCGATGGTTTGCCCTGGATGGGAGCAGTTTTCGCGATGATGGCGTCCCATCCTGCGAACGTTGATCGCGCAGACGCTGGGGCCAAGGGGAACGCGATGCACGGCAAGCCAGCGGGTACCGCGCTCGCCTGATGCTCCCAACTATCCAGTTTGCCGACGAAGAGAAGGCTCGCTTCGCTGTGTGTGAGTACGTAGCGAACTGTTTCAGCCGTCTCTGTCGGAAAGATCGCGACCGTCGTGCCGCCGGCCATCCAGATGGCCAGTTCTGCAATGAAAAAATGCGCGCAGTTTTTGCTGAGAATCGCAATCCTTGCGCCCGGTGGAAAGCCGAAGCTCTTCAGGTGCGTCGCCATGCGACGTGCCTGATCCATTGTCTGCTGCCAGGTGTAATCGGTCACAGCACCATCGACTGGTTGCGTCAGCCAAAGGTGGCTAGGGCGCACGGTCTCGTGTTCGTAGACGTAGTCGAGAATAAGTTTGCTGTTGTTTGTGTTTTCCATAGTTCCTCCTGTTGGCTCTGTTAATTATTTGTGCAGTGACTATTGACGTCGCTGTGCAAAGCGCTGCTGCTTCAAGATCGCAACCTCTTCGAGCAAGTCGACAACCAGCGCCGCAACCTCCGCATTGGCATCGAACGTGCGCTCGATATTGGCCAGTCGGCGAGCGCGGATGAGCGCCGCGCTGGCGAATCGCCACTCGGCGGCATCCGCGCGCGAGATCGCGGCATTGACCGCGCCGTCGGTGCGCTCAAGCTGTCCATCTTCAACGTGTTGCACAACCCAGGTGTATTCAACCGAGCAGGCATTCGCCAGCTCGACAATCGTGAGCGTGGTTTCATCGATGAGCACACCGGAAATGATGCTGTCGTTATTCGCATTCATACTTATGCTCCCTTCGCAGTGTTGGCAGCTACACGTGGATTGAACGGCATTTCACGTGCCATGGTTTCGTACACAGCGCGCGCTGCCTCGGTATCGGCCGGCGGCAACACTACAGAGATTTCAAGATACAGATCACCCGGTGTTTCGCCTGGGATGCCGCGTCCTTTCAGACGCAACTTGCGCCCCGCCTGTGAATCCGGTGGCACCTTCACCTGCACATTTCCGGAGGGCGTCGGCATTTCAATCGTGGCCCCTAGCGCCGCTTCCCACGGCGCGAGCGGCATGATGGCCGTCACATCGCGACCGTCAATGCGGTAGCGCGGGTCGGCGGCGAAGCTAATTTCTAAAAACAGATCGCCCGATGGCCCACCGCCGAAGCCCGCGCTGCCCTGTCCGGCGAGACGAATGTGCTGGCCTTCTTTCAGCCCCTTCGGAATGTTGACGTTTAACGTGCGCTCGTCGGTGACCACGTGCCCCGAATCGTCCAACCGTGCGGCACGCAGGTTAATCGCCCGCGTAGCCCCGGTGTAGGCATCGGCTAAATCGATCACTACTTTGGCATGATGGTCCTCACCGCGCATCTGCTGCTCACCCGCGCCGCGCGTTCTCCGCCCGCCCGCCCGTCCACCAGCGTTCCCGCCCGGACCGCCAGCGGCACCGCCAAACATGCTGGAGAAGAAATCGCTGAATCGCGCCGCCTCGTCCGCGCTCATACCGTCGCCAGAATACTCGTTGCCCGCATTCCAATCCGGCGGTGGACGGAAATCCTGCCCCGCGCGATGTCCCTGTCCACCCGCTGCCAGACGGTCATATGCCGCTCGTTTTTCGGGATCGGAGAGCACGGTGTTGGCTTCGTTAAGCTCGGTCATGCGGGCCGCCGCATCGGGCTCTTTGCTCACGTCCGGGTGATATTTACGCGCAAGCTTACGAAACGCCTTTTTGATTTCGTCGGCATCAGCCGTTTTGCTGACGCCGAGAATCTGGTAGTAGTCCCTGAACTCCATGCGGATGGACTCCTGAAAGCTTTGTGATGACTGTCCCATTTTGCACTCATGGCGCGTATTGCGTCTGAGCGATGTCAAACACAAGCTATTCTTTAGCGGTCTTTTTAGTCTTCCACTATTTGCGCCATGCCTGTAAATACCCACGCTATTGCCGGACTCATTCTCAAATCGCATCGGTTTGACCTGCCGCTGGACTATGCGAACCCGTCAAAAACGATCAGTGTTTTTGCCCGCGAACTGATCGCGCCGGGTCAGGAGCACGCTGACCTGCCGTATCTCGTGTTCTTTCAGGGCGGGCCCGGATCGGGCGCTCCGAGACCTGGCGGCGCTACTGGCTGGATAAAGCGCGCACTTACGGAGTTTCGCGTGTTGCTGCTGGATCAACGCGGTACGGGAGCCTCTACGCCGACCACGGCGCAGACTTTGCGCCATCTCGGTACGCCTGAGGCGCAAGCCGAATACCTGCAACACTTTCGAGCCGACAACATCGTGCGCGACGCCGAAGCGATCCGTAAAGTGCTGATCGGCGAAAAGCAATGGAGCATTCTCGGGCAAAGCTTCGGCGGATTCTGTGCGATGAATTACTTGTCGAGTTCACCTGAAGGTTTGAAAGAAGTGCTCATCACGGGCGGCATTCCCTCGCTCACGGCCACGGCAGACGATGTGTATCGCGCAACCTATCCGCGCGTGATTGCGAAGAACCGCCGCTACTACGAGCGCTACCCAGACGACGTGCAGCGCGTTCGCGAAATCGTTCAATATCTATCGAAAAACGATGTGCACATGCCGGGCGGCGGTCGTCTCACTGTGCAACGCTTCTTACAACTAGGCTTGTCGTTTGGCATGAGTGACGGCTTTGAGGCGGTGCATTATTTGATTGAAGAAGCATTCGTTGATTCGCCGAATGGTCGCGAGTTGAACTGGAATTTCCTCTCTGGTGTCGAGCATGCGCAATCGTTCGACACGCACCCGATTTACACCCTGCTGCAGGAAGCGTGCTACACGCAAGCCAGTGCGAGCGATTGGTCAGCCGAGCGTCTGCTGGTTGAATTTCCCGAGTTCAAACAGGGGGCACAAGGGCCTGTGCTGTTTACGGGCGAGATGGTTTATCCATGGATGACGGACGTGTATCCGCAGCTGCTGCCACTGAAAGCTGCAGCAGACATTCTCGCCAAAAAAACGGATTGGCCCATACTCTATGAGGTCGAGCAGTTACGCAAAAATCGAGTGCCAGTTGCTGCGGCGGTCTACTACGACGACATGTACGTACATCGCGAATTCTCGGAAGCGACTGCGCAAATCGTACCCAACATGAAACTGTGGGTCACCAACGAATATGAGCACAATGGCCTGCGCGCCGATGGCGAGGCCATTGTGGATCGGCTGCTCAAAATGGCGCGCGGCGATTTGTAGGGCTTGCGCTCCTTTCGATCTATTAACCAGTATGACTAAAAGTACACCCATCATGCGCTCGCAATTTCACAGTCTCACACACCTCGTATCCTGCACCGCGCTCAGCCTCGCCTTGTTCGCCGGGCACAGCGTCGCCCAGACGCCCGCAGCCGACAAGCGTCCCACGTTATCGAATGCAACGGTCGGCAAGGCGCGGGCAACCTTGGTTGCCGAGCGGCTGGAATCTCCCTGGGCGATGGCCTGGCTGCCACCGATTGCGGGCAGCACGTCTCCGCGCGCGCTAGTGACTGAACGTGCGGGTCGGATGCGCATCGTCACGATGGACGGTAAAGTCGGTGAACCGTTGAAGGGCGTGCCGAAGGTGCATGCGGTCAATCAGGGGGGCTTGCTGGACGTCGTGCTGTCGCCGCAGTTCGCAAGCAATCGCACGATTTTCTTTTCTTATGCCGAGCCCTCAAACGAAGGCGCACGTACCGTCGTCGCTCGTGCCGAGTTACGTGATGATGGCCTGCAAAATGTGACGGTAATTTTTGGACAGAAAGATCGCGTTAGTGGCGGTCATCACTTCGGCTCGCGCATCGCCATCGCAAACGACGGGACGCTATTCATCACCACCGGTGAGCGCTACAGCGAAAAGGCGAGGGCGCAATCGCTTGACTCGCATCTCGGCAAAGTGATTCACATTACCGCTACCGGTGAAATTCCGGCTGACAATCCGTACGCCAAAACCGCGAATGGACTCAAGGAAATCTGGAGCTACGGACACCGCAATATGCAAGGGGCAGCCATTAACCCCACGACGGGTGCGCTGTGGACGCATGAACATGGCCCCCGTGGCGGCGACGAATTGAACATTCCGCGCGCCGGAAAAAATTACGGCTGGCCGGTCATTGGCTACGGCATCGACTACTCCGGCGCGAAGCTGCACGACAGCGCAACGAAGGACGGCATGGAGCAACCGATCCACTACTGGGTGCCGTCCATCGCCCCCTCTGGCATGGCGTTCTACACCTCAACAAAGTTTCCGGAATGGAAAAATTCGCTGTTCATCGGCGCGCTTGCGGGGCAGCATCTTGCGCGCCTCACGGTGAACGGTGATCGCGTCGTCGCCGAAGAAAAATTGCTTACCGATTTGGGTCAACGCATTCGCGACGTGCGGCAGGGGCCAGACGGATTTATTTATGTGCTGACCGACGACAGAAACGGAAAGTTGCTTCGCGTCGCGCCCAACTGATACGCCATGACCATCGAACACTTCGATGTACTCATCATCGGTGCAGGTCTGTCCGGTATCGGCGCTGCGCACCACCTGCAAAAGCGCTGCCCGAATCAGCGCTATGCGATTCTTGAAGGTCGCGACAGCATCGGTGGAACCTGGGACTTGTTTCGCTATCCTGGCGTTCGCTCGGACTCCGATATGTACACGCTCGGCTACTCGTTTAGGCCATGGGAGCAGCCGAAAGCTATCGCCGACGGACCGTCAATTCTCAAGTACGTGCAGGACGCCGCGCATGAGGGCGGCATTGATAGGCACATCCGGTTCGGTCATCAAGTCAAGCACGCATCGTGGGCGACGGCTGATGCACGATGGACGATTGAGGCAGAGATGGGCGAGGCGAAAACGCCGGTTCGCCTCAGCTGCAATTTTCTCTTCATGTGCTCCGGCTACTACAGCTACGAGGCAGGCTACACGCCCGATTTTCCCGGTATAGAGAAATTCGCCGGACGCGTCGTGCATCCGCAAAAGTGGACGGACGACATCGAATACGCGAACAAGCGCGTGGTCGTGATCGGCAGCGGTGCCACGGCAGTCACGCTGTTGCCTGAAATCGCAAAGAAGGCCGCGCATGTGACCATGCTGCAACGCTCACCCACGTACGTGGTCGCGCGACCGTCCGAGGATGCCATGGCCAACTGGCTGCGTCGCTATGTTTCGTCGAAGCTTGCCTACACCGTCACGCGCTGGAAACGCGTGTTGCTCGGCATGTATATTTTTCGGCTGAGTCGCCAGAAGCCCGAGAAAGTGAAGCGATTGCTGCTCGGCGGCGTGCGCATGGCGCTGGGGCCGGATTACGATGTCAACAAGCATTTCCTGCCGCGCTACAACCCGTGGCAACAGCGGCTCTGTCTGGTGCCAGACGGCGATTTTTTTTACGCGATTAAATCAGGCAGCGCGTCAGTGGTGACCGATCAAATCGAAGCCTTCACCGAAACTGGAATCACGCTTGCATCCGGTGAACACCTCGCCGCCGATCTCGTCATCACCGCCACCGGGCTCAACTTGCAAGTGCTCGGCGGACTGCAGCTCACGGTTGACGGACAAGCCGTTGATCTCGCGAAAACGCTCAGCTACAAGGGCCTTATGTTCAGCGGCGTGCCGAATCTCGCGTCATCGTTCGGCTACACCAATGCGTCATGGACGCTCAAGTGTGACCTCACCTGTGAATACGTTTGTCGCCTGTTGAACTATATGAAAAAGCGTGGCATCACGCACTGCACGCCACGCAACACCGACACCAGCATCACGCCAGAACCGTGGGTTGATTTTTCGTCAAGTTATTTTCAGCGTTCTATGCATTTGTTCCCGAAGCAGGGCTCACGCACGCCCTGGAAGCTCTACCAAAATTATCCGCGCGACATCATGCTGTTGCGCTACGGTAAGGTCAACGACGGGGTGCTGGAGTTTTGTCGGCCGCGATGACTGCACTCGTCGCGAGCGGTGAGCCGTGAGCAGCGAAGCGTGAGCGCTTGACGTCATCTCACAGCTTGCTAACAGTCTCCGAAATTCGCCTTGACCCACGCAGCATCGTGATAGGTGTTCAGGTAGCGCTCGCCTGCATCACAGATGAGCGATGTGATTGATCCGCTTTCGCCGCGACTTTTCATTGCCTCGGCGAGCTGCAATACGGCGAAAAAATTGGTTCCCGTGCTCGGTCCCACCTTGCGCCCCAAAAGCGCGGAAAGTTCGCGCATGGCGGCGATCGATTGCACGTTTTCGACGCACACCATGTGATCCACCAACGTGGGAATGAAGCTCGGCTCAACCTGGGGTCGGCCGATGCCTTCAATGCGTGATCCATCCGAGCAGAGCGCGGTGTCGCCGCTCTGCCAGTAAGGCATGAACACGGAGCCTTTCGGATCGGCGACGCAGAGCATAGTTCTGTGCTGGTGATAGCGCACATAGCGACCGATGGTCGCGCTAGTGCCGCCGGTGCCTGCGCCGACCACAATCCAGCGCGGGATCGGGTGCCGCTCGCGCGCCATTTGCGCGTACAGGCTCTCTACGATGTTGTTGTTGCCGCGCCAGTCGCTGGCGCGCTCGGCGTAGGTGAACTGATCCATGTAGTGGCCAGCGGTTTCGGCAACAAGCTGCTTCGATGCTTCGTACACGTCAGCCGCCTTCGCGACGAAATGGCAGCGCGCGCCGTAGAACTCGATCTGAGCGATTTTTTCGGCGGACGTGCTCTTCGGCATCACCGCAATGAACGGCAAGCCCAGCAGGCGAGCGAAATACGCTTCTGACACAGCCGTAGATCCGCTCGATGCTTCGATGACCGTTTGCCCCTCGCCAATCCAGCCGTTGCACAGCGCGTAGAGAAACAGCGAACGCGCCAGCCGATGCTTCAGGCTTCCAGTCGGATGGGTGGACTCGTCCTTGAAATAAAAATTGATGTCCGCGTCGTTGAATCGTTTGATCGGCAACGCAATCAGATGGGTGTCCGCCGAGCGCTGAAAGTCCGATTCGATCTGAGCGATGGCCCAGTGCAGCCACGGCGTAGCGGCGGATGCGTCTTGTGTGCTGTGTGGATTGGTGGTCATCGTTGCGTCTTGAGTGTAGGGTCGGGCGCCCTGGTCAGGCACCAGGCACACGGGGTGGGTAGAAATTGTTTCAGCACCGCATCGCCAGGGTTGGCAATCGGGTACATCTGACGAGGCGTGATTGCCGCCACGAAGGTTCACTTCCGACAGCTCAGGCCGGCTGCCGCTTCCCTCATCGGCAGGGTAACGTCGAATGCTAGATCCCAGGTGTAGGGCCGCCCGTCGCTTGACCGACTTCCAGTTATGCGGCCACTCAGTCGGCCGCCTGGCTTGATGTCGCCAGACATACTCTCGATCTTGAAATCTCTCGGCGCTTTGATTGCCCATTGCGCGCTGGCCAGCGGCGACTTCGCGTGGTTAAGACCAAGATCAATTGACTTGACCGCATCGGCGACGGCTGCCGATTCGCCGCCGCCAGGACAGAAACCAACGAGCAACATGGTGCGCTGCGTGCCGTTGCTGACCGAATCGGCATAGGCACTGAGCTGGAAATTATCTGTTTCATCCTTCGTGATCGGGCTCTCGTTAAACCAGATCGTCACGCTGCGTTGGTCTGGATAGACGGCGGCCGCGCAATGGCTGACGGCAAAATTCTCACCGGCCATTACCCCGGTCGCGGAACAGGTGTTCTGTGCATGCGAAGGCGAGCTAGCAATGACAACAATCGAAAAAAAAGCAATCGCGCCGAGCCGCAACCCCGCATCACGGCAGGTCACACTTATGGTGCGAGGAAACATGGCAGACGCCCCCCAGTTGGCTAACAGCCGAAGTCTAGTGGGTTTGTGCTGTGTGGTGAAATTTTGCGCTGCTCGAACGTTCAGCCTCGTAAAATATTAACGTGAGAACTTTCAGTCCGTGCAAGGCTCTGCGTGCCGCCGTCGTGTACTTCGCGCTTGTATTCGGCGCAGGGTTTTTACTAGGTTTGATCAGGGTTCCTTTCGTCGCTCCCCGTATCGGCGAGCGCTACGCTGAACTCGCCGAGATGCCGCTCATGTTCCTGGCAATTTACTTCGCTTCGCGCTTCGTGCGCCGCAAGTATGTTCAGTACACAGATTCGGTAGGGCTCATTGCGATTGGCGTTATCGCGTTGCTCTTGCTGGTTGGCGCAGAATTGCTTGTGGCTGTGTTGCTCGCGGGGCGCGGCATCGGCGAATACATCTCGAGCAGAGATCCAGTATCTGGCAGCGTTTATCTGTTGATGCTTCTCGCCTTCGCCGCGATGCCCTGGCTTCAGGCTCAGTGGTCGCGTGCTCCGCTCGAACGTTAGAGCGCGCAACATGGACCTCACAGAACTTCCGTCGTCTCCGATTCCCGGGCTCAATGTCGTCGAGCTCACACACGTCCACGTGGGAGCACTGCAGCGGTTTTTTGAGAACAACAGCGAATACAGCATGGCCATGAACGGCGAGCCGCCTGGACCGAACGAAGCTCGCGAAGCGATTTTTGGAGAACTTCCTGCGGGCTGGAGTTTCACTAAAAAGTGGGTCATCGGTTATCGGGATGCAAACGGTGTCGTGGTGGCGATGGCCAATGTAGTCTCAGATCTGCTGGCGCCCTCTGTCTGGCACATTGGCCTGTTCATGGTCGCAACCGAGCGTCACGGTGACGGTAGTAGTCAAAAAATCTGTCGTGGCCTCGAAGCCTGGGCGCACGCCAATGGAGCGTCGTGGCTGCGCCTCGGTGTGGTGCAGGGAAATGTCAAGGCGGAGCGGTTTTGGCAGAAGCTCGGCTTCATCGAGGTCCGCATACGCCGCGACGTAGCGATGGGGCGCTTGACGAATACGATTCGGGCTATGTTCAAACCGCTTCGTGGCGGTACGCTGGAGCAATATCTTGACCTCGTCGAGCGCGACCGGCCGGACGCAGAAAGTGCGCCTCCGCCGCCATCGCCTGGTTAGATCAAGGCACCGTTGCATCGCCGCGCACGGCTACGGATTGGCGAGCGGGCTTATTTTTTTCGGCTTCACGTGTGTGGTTCGCGGTTGTCTGATTTTCAAGTCGGGAAATTTCCCCAAATCGCTCGGCCCGCTGATGCTGATCGCGGGATTGAGTTATCTCATCAGCCGCTTCGCGATGCCGCATGCGCCCCCATTCGTAGCATTAATGTTTCCATGCATTTTGATACCAGCTTTCGTTGGCGAGTTGTTGCTTAGCTCGTAGCTGATCGTCAACGGCGACGACGTCAATGTGGCGGCAACACGTAGCTCCCGACGCAGCTTGCGCGCCGTCGAGTTAGCGAAACGTCAGGCGCCTGTCTCTGCGCAGGCAATTCAGCTGCACTGCGTCACTGCGTAGAAAATACCAGGATGCCTTCAAGCCGCAAATACCGCCTCGCGCTCGCACTTATGTTCATAACACCGGCGCTGTGGGCGGTGAACTATCTGGTGGCGCGGAGCGCCCCTGGTGTGATTGAGCCGCATGCGTTGGCGTTGTTGCGCTGGTTGATCGCGAGCGTACTTTTCAGTCTTGGCCATTGGGGTGAAATCTGGGGAGCACGCACAGAGATTCGCCGCGAGTGGCAGCGCTATGTGGTGCTCGGGGCGCTCGGCATGTGGATTTGCGGCGCTTGGGTCTACATCGGCGGGCGCACCACGGCGGCGATCAATATTTCGCTGATCTACAGCATATCGCCGGTGTTGATGGTGCTTGCGGCGGCGCTCTGGCTGAAGGAGAGCATCAGTGTGACGCAGGGCATTGGCGTGGCGCTCGCGCTGGCCGGTGTGTTGCATGTGGTGCTCAAAGGGGAATGGACGTCGCTTGGCAATGTGAAACTGGTGCCTGGTGACGGCTGGATCGTCGGCGCAACGATTGCGTGGGCGACCTATTCGCTGTTGTTGCGCAAGTGGCCCAGCCAGTTGAACGCGAGCGCCCGGCTGTCGATCATTGCGATAGCGGGCGTGCTGGTGATGCTGCCGTTCGCGATATTCGAGGCGGCGAACAATCCATTGCCAGTGTTGACGACGTACGGCATTGGACTCGTGCTCGCTGCCGCCGTGTTTCCCGGTTATGGTGCGTATCTCGCGTACTCGGTGATGCAGCGTGAACTGGGCGTTGCGCGCGTCGGCGTGGTGCTCTATCTCGGCCCGATTTACGCAGCGGTCATCGCGTGGCTGGTGCTCGGCGAAGCGCTGCATGCGTATCACGCGTGGGCGATGGCGATGGTGTTGCCGGGGATATACCTGGTAAACCGCAGGCGTGGCTCTTGAGTGCGAAAGTGCCGGACTGCGTCACGCGCTGACGCATAAGCGTCGCGTTGTCCTACGACAAACTCACCTATCGCGGCGCACACTGGCAACACGATTGATCGACGCGTTCAATTTTGCCAATGGACGCGCGGTTGCGGCTGGTCAGCTCTGCAAGGGTTCTCGATTCCCGCTCAATATGTGCAGATGGTATGTCACTAATCGCCTTGTCAGCGAGATGCTGTCGGTTTTCGTTATCTAGTCAGCCATCGACTTTTTGTGGGGCATCGCCGTGAATTGTTGTTCACATTGCCCGACTATCTCAAGGAAATATTTATGCAAAGACTCATCACTTACCGACGCGGATTCTCCGCGATGCTCGTTCGTCTGACCGTCGCCGCATTGACGCTGACGTTTGCCACCTTCGCGATGGCTGATCCGCCCATGCGCGTGGCCCGACTGGGTTATCTGTCGGGCGCCGTGACGTTCTCGCCCGCGGGTGAGAACGACTGGGTCTCCGGCACCTTGAATCGACCATTGGTCACTGGTGATCGCCTGTGGGCTGACAAGAGCGGGCGTGTTGAGTTACAGATTGGTAACGCGGTCGTACGTCTTTCGTCGAGCACCTTGTTCACGCTGACCAATCTCGATGACCGCATCGCACAGATGCATTTGGAAGACGGCACTTTGCAGCTGCGCGTTCGCCGCGTGGATCGCAATCAGGTCATTGAAGTTGACACGCCAAATCTCGCATTCGTGATCACTCAACCAGGCGAATATCGCATCACGGTCAATGCCGACGCTGACTCGACGGAAGTGATCACACGCAGTGGCCGCGCTAACGTGTACGACGCGGGCGCCAGCTACAGCATAGCGACGGGTCGCGGCTATCGATTTTTTGGTGCCGGCCTGAGTGACTACGACGTGCTCAATAACCCGCGCCCGGACGCTTTTGATCGGTGGGCCCAGGGTCGTGATCGCGGCTACGACACATCGATTGCCGCCCGCTACGTCTCGCGCGATGTGATCGGATATCAGGATCTCGATCAGTACGGTAGCTGGTCGTCGGTTCCCGAATATGGAAACGTCTGGATGCCAACGCGCGTCGCCGCCGACTGGGCCCCGTACCGCGATGGGCATTGGTCATGGATTGAGCCGTGGGGCTGGACCTGGGTTGATGATCAACCGTGGGGCTTCACCGTTTCACACTATGGGCGCTGGACCAACACGTCTCGCGGCTGGGGTTGGGTTCCTGGCCCGATCGCCGCGCGTCCGGTTTACGCACCTGCCTTGGTGGCCTTTATCGGTGGCAGCAATTTTCAGGTGAGCGTGTCCAACGGCGGCGGCAATGTCGGCGCAGTGGGCTGGTTTCCGCTCGGTCCGCGCGAGGTTTATCGCCCCGCATATGCCGTAAGCCGTAGCTATTTCACCAACGTAAACATCAGCAATACGGTGATCAACAATACGATCATCGTTAACAACTACGACAACCGTAACGCGCCGACTGCTAACGACACGGTGTATGCCAACCGCGCTGTACGCGGCGCCGTGGTTACCGTGCCGACGGTTGCGTTTGTGCAATCGCAGCCAGTAGCTCGAGCCCAGTTGCGAGTGACGGAAGCGGCTCTGATGCAAGCGCCGGTACACAGTCTTGCCGTGATCGCGCCACAGCGCGTCAGCGTGCTCGGTGCCGCGCCGGAACAGCAGAGACCGCCGCAAGTAGTTGAACGCCGCGTCGTCGCGCAGAGCCTGCCGCCGGCCCCCGTTGTGGGCTTTGCGGTCAGACAGCGGGCACTGGTTGCCAATCCCGGTAAGCCGGTCGAGGCAGCTGCGCTCGCGGCACTCAAACCAACCGCGCCTCCTGTGACGGCGGCTCCACCAGCCGCGCGCGAGAAGCCGGGCGCTGTTCCGCCGACGATGTCAAGCTTGCCCCTGTCGCAACCACGCGTTGAAATTGTGAAACCCGGCGCAATTGGGCAGGCCGCATCGGCACCGCCACCGCTCCCACCCACAAAGGAGCGCTCAGACCGTCGCACTAACGCGGGTCAGCCACCCGTAGCCGAGCCAACGTCACGTGATCCTAATCCCGTAGTTACGCCTGGGCAAGCACTGCCACCAAAGCGTCAAGAAGCGCCCGTTGTGCCGGTGGCACCTGTAGCGCAAGAGCCGACGAAACCCGGCAATCGTGGCGCTGATCGACGCGGTCAGCCTGCTGTCACGCCTCCAGCGAGTGGCAATCCGCCAGCACCGGTACAAGCGCCCGCGGCAACGAACTTGCCAACGCCAGCCAAACCAGTGCAGCCTGTGGCGCCAGCACCTGTAGCGCCCGCTCCAGTGGCACAGCCGCCAGCGCCACGCGGTCCCGGTGCGATGCCGCAACAACTGCCACCGAGTGAACAGCGTGGCAAGCCACCTGAGCAGCGCGAAGCACCGAACCGTCCGCCATCGTCCCCGCCTGCGGCCACGGAGCGCGCGCCACTTGAGCGTCCATTGCCCCAGCCGCCGCGAGGGCGACCAGAGCGCCCAGAGGCGGTGAAACCAGCGCCTGCTGCACCAGTCGTACCCCTCGCTCCTGCCGCAGTAAAAGCGCCAGAACCGCCCAAAGCGGTGAGCCCACTGCCGAAAGCTGAGGTTTCCGAGCAGAAGCCGCGCGTCGTGGTGGAAAAGAAAGACGACAAGCGCATCGACAAGAAGGACGACAAGAAGGACGACAAGAAGGACGAGAAACAAGACAAAGAAGATGACGAAAAGAAACGCAAGTAACCAGATACGGCTAGTAACTTTTTGTTGAAATCCATACTGCACTTGGGCTAAGCGTAATTTATTCTATAAGTCGACTTCTGATTAATTATGATCTTAGCCCCCGTGAAATGGGGTTCACAGCAAAAAGTTAGTGTTGAGTGATTCGGATCAAACCGATCACACCCCCGCGAAATCGAAGCGTAAACTCGAACACGTTTTCAATCGACCCATAGAGGGGGTGAACGTGAGCGAGAGAAAAGTCGCCATCGTGACCGGCTCGGCCACCGGCGTCGGCGCGGCAACCGCGCTAGGGTTGGCACAGCGTGGCTACAACGTGCTGATTAATTATTCGAAGAGTGAAAACGAAGCGCGTGCTTCTGAGGCGGCGTGCTGCGCTGCCGGTGCGGACACGATCCTGATGCGTGGCGATGTCGCCGATGACGCCGACTGCAAAGCAATGGTCGCAGCGGTCGTCGCAAAGTGGGGACGACTCGACGCGCTGGTAAATAACGCAGGCATTAGCACGTTCACGGGGGCTGCGAACTGGGACGTGCTCGATGCTGAAATATTCAACCGCATTTACGGCGTGAACACGATTGGCACATTCCAGATGGTGCGCGCCAGCGTGCCGCATCTGAAGAAATCAGCCAGCGCAGCCATAGTCAACGTGTCGTCAATTGCCGGAGCGTTAGGCATTGGGTCCGCGGTACCGTACATCGCGTCGAAAGGCGCGGTGAACGCCATGACGCTTTATCTCGCGCGTGAACTCGCGCCGGAGATTCGCGTCAACGCTGTCTGCCCCGGCCTCATCACATCGCGCTGGTTTGTCGATGGCATCGGCCAGGAAGGCTACGAAAAAGTTAAAGCGGGTTACGAGCACGGCACGCCGCTCGCGCGTGCATGTTCGCCAGAAGATGTCGCCGACGCCATCATCTGGCTGATTGACGGTGCTCGAACCATTACTGGCGAATTGATGTTGCTTGATTCTGGCATTCATCTAGGCAAAGCAGTGCGAATTCCGCCAGCGACAAAGACCTGAGTCGAGCAGCCGTGCACCTTTTTTTCGAGCGTGAACGGCCCGATGGCCGCTAAGCCTGCAACCAGCTTTTTAGATCCGCCTTGAGCTTCAGCAAATCGTCAGTACGGGTGTACATCATGTGCCCCGCATCGTAATAGTGGTGGGTGATCCGCGCCATCACATCCGCTGTCAGGTCGAGCCGCGCCAACGACCAGTCGCTTGCCGAGTAAGGGGTACCAAGGTCGTAGTACCCGCTGGCGACCAGCACGCGAAGGTGCGGATTCCGGCGCAGGGCGCGCGCCAGTGAGTTGCTCGTCGTGGTGTAGCTATTGCCCTTCGATTCGCCTTGCAGCCAGTTCCACTCCTTGTGCGCAATGTCCGAAAACACCGCGTACTTCTGGTCGGTCGAAATGCCCAGTGCGGACTGGAAATACGTGTTCGCTGCCATCGTGTACGGCCCCACCAGCGCTTCGATGCCGGGATCAAAGTCCCAGGTGCGGGATTTTTTTGCGCCCAGCGGGCCGGTCACGCGGGACTCGAGTCGGCCCACAATTTTTCCTTCGTCGCGCAGTAGTTCGGCGAAAAACGTGGCGTCCGAGACGCGCAAATCGTTGTCCAGAATGAGTTGTGCAGGCAGACCAATCAATTCACTCAGCCGCTGTGCGATCTGTGCGCGCTTTGCGCTCGACAGACGAGCACCCAGGTGCAGCGCAGCGAGGTATTCCGCCGTGACAAATTCCTCAGCAGCCAGCCGCGCTGCTGCGCTCGACTTGGATTGCGGGCCCTTCAACTTGCCGTGGTACTGCGCGGTCGCCGCAAAGCCCGGAACAAACAGGCCGTAGGCCAGATCATTCTTGCCCTCAAAATCCAGCGACTGAATGTCCATCGCGCAGCTCACGAGAATCACTCCGGCCAGCGCAATGCCCAGATCCAGGAGCTTGTCGGCCAACGCCGCGCCGCGGGTGGTGCCGTAACTCTCTCCAGCGAGATAGATCGGCGAGCCCCAGCGTTTGCTGCGGGTCAGATGCGCACGAATGCATTCGGCCAGCGCCTCGACGTCACCATCCACACCGAGCATTTTTTTGCGTGCGGCATCGCTCGCCGTGAGCGAATATCCGGTGTGCGGCGGGTCGATGAACACCAGATCGAAGTGCTCAAGCCAGGTGTGCGGGTTGTCCTGAACGGCATAGGGCGGCGGCGGCATGGTGCCATCGTCATTAATTGCTAGTCGCTTCGGTCCAAGCGCGCCCAAGTGCAGCCAGATGGAGGACGAACCGGGACCGCCGTTGAACGCGAACAACAGCGGTCGCGCCGCTGGATCGAGCGGCACGCCTTTGACTTGTTGCGTGTAACTCGTGAGAAACAGCGCAGCGTCCGCCTCGCCCTTGTGGGTGTCGGACATATTGGCCACCACCGGCACAAAACCAGCGCTCACGGCATACGACAAAGACTTCTTGCCGATGGATACGCTGCCCGTGCTGAGGCTAGAGGGCAGCTTGAGTAACGCCTCGACCCGCTCACGCACGCGCTTTTTTTCGTCGTCGGTGGTGGTGACGGTTGTCGCAATTTTGTCTGTGGATTCGGCCATGGATTTTTCCGTTAATAAGTAGCGCGCAGTTTAATGCCTGATGCCATCCCTGTCGGTCAGGCGCATCGCCACATCGTCTGTTCGGCACGAAGCTCATGACACACAGCGAGCAGCCGATGCGATTGCCAACAGCGGCAGCCTCAACCGCGCGTTAGCACCGCCTGCAAGAAGAGTCGCGTGCGATCTTCAGCCGGGTTGGTGAAGATGGTTTCCGGTGGGCCGGATTCAATGATGACGCCGCCGTCCATCACCACCACCACATCGCCGACTTCTCGTGCGAAATCCATCTCGTGCGTGACAACCATCATCGTCATGCCTTCGCTCGCGAGCAGTTTCATTACCTGAAGCACTTCGCCTACAAGCTCAGGATCGAGCGCGGAGGTTGGCTCGTCAAACAGCATCAAGCGCGGCTTCATGGCGAGCGCTCGGGCAATGGCGACACGTTGTTTTTGCCCGCCAGACAGGCTCGCAGGCATTGCATGCGCCTTCTCCGAAAGGCCTACTTTTTTTAACAACGCCAGCGCTTCGCTTTCGGCGTCGGCGCGCGACAAATCGCGCAGCTTGCGCGGCCCCAGCGAGATGTTGCCGAGCACCGATAGATGCGGGAAGAGGTTGAACGATTGAAACACCATTCCCACTTCTTGCCGCAGTAAATCGAGCTCGGCTTCGGGCAGGCGCTGACCGTCGTTGATGAGCATGCGTCCGCAGATTTCGACGCTGCCAGAC
>JBDSYI010000478.1:0-3861 GCA_039925745.1 Casimicrobium sp.
CGCGGTTGTCATGTCGAGCGTGCGCTTGATGATTTTGTGGCCTTCAAGATCGGCGAGGAGACCGCGAATATCGGAGAGCGGCGTGATCGGTTCCAGCACCATTTGCACCGTGCCGCCGCAGGGCAAACCGAACTGTTGCGCCTGATCTGCTGCGACGCCGTAGGTCACCGCTTCCGGCAAACGTGCGGCGAGCTTTCCGTCCTTCACCCGTGCAATCAAATCATCTTCGATGCAACCGCCCGACACTGAACCGATCACCTGACCATCATCGCGAATCGCCATCATCGCGCCAATGGGTCGCGGTGCGCTACCCCATGTGCGCACGACCGTGCCAAGCGTCGCACGACGACCCGCGTCGGTCCACGCGAGTGCAGTTTTTAGAACGTCAAGATCAAGGTTATCCATAAGTGTGAAGCAGATGCAATGGGTTCGAAAGGCTGCGCGGGTCGATCACTGAGAACGACCAGCGTCAGACGTCAATATTACGCCTGATGGGTGATGCCATGCATCGGGCATTTAACTGACGAATTCGCAGGCACGGCGCCTGAATAGCCCGGCGGTGCTGTGCGCCTGGCGACGCCGTTCAGCGCAATCGCGTGATGACTAAATGAGCTGAAACGGGATTGCTGCCGCCCGCGAACGGGGTAATGGTCAGCGAGGAGGGGCTACCGGAGTTGACGACGCGCAACATCGCGTTGGCCGACGCGGTCGTCAGCAGCGACATGCCGACGATCTGGCTGCTGCCCGCCGCTCGGCCGACCACCGTTGACGCAATGGTGATGCCGTTGATCGAGATCGCCAACTGCCCCGACTCTATAGCGCTAACCTGAAACATGATCTGGTAAGTGCCGATGGCGGGCAACAAGAAGCTATCGGCCGAAGACCTCGTGATAGCACCCGATGTGGACCCGTTCTGCGGAAAGTTGACGGCCCCGCCCAAGGGTACGGTCGCTGGATTGTCGGCCGGCATCAGCGCGTAGAAGTCCGCGAAGTCGCCAACGAATGCGGTCTCACAAGTCACGCTGCCGTCCCCGGCAATAGCACGTATCGACGAGCCAGCAGCGCAGGACGAACTCACCCTGCGCTGCACGTACGTCGTGTCGGCCGTAATCGTTCCGCTGCCGGTGATCGGGCCACCGCTCAATCCCGCGCCCGTCGCCACATTGGTCACCGTGCCCGCACTGGCAGCGGGAATGGTGGCGCAAGTGATGCTGCCATCGGCGGCGATTGCACTGATGGCTGCACCCACCGAGCAGCTCCCGGTCACCCGTCGCTGGAGATAGGCGGTGTCGGCCGCAATGGTGCCGCTGGTGGTGATGGTGCCGCCGGTGAGTCCGGTGCCGGCGAGGATGCTGGTAACCGTACCGCCGGTCATGCCGCAGCCGATGGCCAGAAAGCTTTGCACCGCTGTGGGCGTGCTGCGCGTGCCCGAACCCAGCGCGAGCCCGGCGGTGAGCGAGGCACCCTGAAATCCGCTTAGGTGCCGCGCAATGATCGTGGCGTCTACCGCGTCAACGTTGCCGTCGCCGTTCATGTCCAGCGCGCATCCGACGCACTCGATATTCGCCTTGACGTTGGCAGGATCGAGGCTCGCGTAGCGCGTGCTCGCCACCAAAGGCGCGCCGGTGATCCCGAGTGCATAGCGCGTCAGCACCACGCTATCGTTTACCGCGTCAGAGCCGCCGTTGTCGAACGGACAGGTGTTAACAGCGAAGGCAGTGGTCGCCGTGAGTACAAGCGCACTAGCCGCGACACTGAACAAATGCGAGCGGACTTTGGCCCAGGCTGTCACGCCTGATTTCATTGGAAATTTAATCGCGAATCGTGCATCGCGAGTGTGGTGCGAAAAGTTTCCTGTGTTCAAGTGGCCCCCAGTTGTTATCAAAAACGCTCTTGCGCGAACAGATTGATATTGCATGTAAAACGCGCCAAATGCAACGACATCGTGGTCTGGCCCAACAACCGAGTCACGAACTGCCGATACCAATGTGGAAAATTTTTCGCTTCACGAATTCATCGGTTTTGTATGGGTCGGCGACAAGATGTCCCGCGAGCCCGTTAACGCAGCACTTTGTAAAAGTCGAGGCTTTCGCAGTCGGGTGCATCGCAGCCGCGCCTGAGATGGCGGATGCTAGATATCCGCGATGGGTCGCGAATAAAGCTGATAAAAACAACGGGTTAGCACTGCGCCCCGTAGCGGGTAATCACGTCATGTTCATTGCAATCGCATCGGTTCTCGTGGCGCTCGTGCTGGTCGCGCTTATCGCCAATTTCGCGCGGTCGGAAAAGCGGCTGGAGCGAACGGTCGAACATCAGTTCGTGGCGTCAGATCCCCAGTTTCGCCGCGAAATGGGCATGCTGCTCGGCCCTTCACTTATCGGCGGCAATCGCATCATTGACTTGCACAACGGAGACCAAATTTTTCCGGAAATGCTGCAATCGATTACTGCAGCCTCCGCCACCATCTGTTTTGAAACCTATATTTATTGGTCAGGTGACATCGGAAAGCGTTTTGCTGACGCGCTTTCGGAGCGTGCCGCCAGCGGGGTAAAAGTCAACGTGATCATTGATTGGCTTGGCAGTCTGAAGATGGACGACGCGCTTCTTGATCGTATGGAGAAGTCGGGCGTAAAACTGCACCGCTACCGACCGCTTCGTTGGTACCACCTCGGTCGAATGAACAACAGAACGCATCGCAAACTGCTGGTCGTTGACGGAAAAATTGCGTTCACCGGCGGTGTAGGCATCGCTGATTTGTGGACCGGCAATGCGCAAGATGACAAGCATTGGCGTGACATGCACTTTCGCATTGAGGGGCCCGTCGTCGCGCAGTGTCAGGCGGCATTTAATGACAACTGGATCAAGTCGACCGGATGCGTCTTGAACGGGCCGCAGTATTTTCCGCCGATTGAGGCGGTTGGCGACAGCGAGGCTCACCTGTTTATCAGTTCCCCGGCTGGCGGCAGCGAGAGCATGCACCTCATGTACTTGATGACGATCGCGGCCGCGGCCAAGACCATCGATTTGCAGGCGTCGTATTTCGTGCCCGATCCGTTAATGCTGGACGCTCTGCTGGCTGCCCGGAAGCGCGGCGTGGTGATCCGCATCGTGGTGCCCGGTCGGCACATCGATTCCGACGTCGTGCGTTCTGCGTCGCAAGCGCTCTGGGGTGACCTGCTCAGCGCTGGGGTTCATATTTTTGAGTATCAGCCGACGATGATGCACAACAAGCTACTCATTGTCGATTACGAAATTGTTTCGGTGGGCTCAACGAATTTTGATGCGCGGTCATTTCGATTGAACGATGAGGCCAGTCTCAACGTTTACGACCCAGTGCTCGCGACGAAAGTGACGCAGGTGTTCGAAGCGGATTTGAAGCACACCATCGAGCAAACATTTGGCAAGTGGCAGCGGCGTCCTGTCATGCAAAGGGTAAAGGAAAAAATCGCGTCCGCAATTGCTTCGCAGCTCTAGCGCGGCAGCCGTCTGCCAATGACAAAGGGCCCTGCAACTTTCGTTGCAAGGCCCTTCGCCTATTCTGCACATCGGCCTTTTCGTCGACCGCGCCGCGACTAAGCGCTGCATTGAGTCAGCTTAACGATGCTGATCAGCAACACCACACCCCACAGCGACAACTGACAACCCAGCGGACCCGTCAGCTCACCAACTACCTAACGACAACACCCACTCGTGTGCACTGCCGATTAAATTGCTGGCTCCGCCGTAGCTTCCGCACGCCCCTATAAATTGAGGCGTGCGAAGCGCTGTGGTCAGAGATCACCGACCGTCTCTATCCGAATCGCCAGGAACGGCGCGCTAGATACGGTGCCACGCAGCATGCGCGGCGTGTTTGGCCTGATT
>JBDSYI010000479.1:0-2659 GCA_039925745.1 Casimicrobium sp.
ACGCTCGTGAAGCCCCTGTGGTGATGCGATGATTCGCGTGGCGTTACTTGGCGCTTCGGGCTCCATTGGCAGCAGTACGCTGGCGGTGTTGCGACAGCATCGCGACCTGTTTCAGCTTGTGGCCATCGCCGCGCGTAGCGACTGGCAGCGACTGCTCCCAATCGTGGCCGAATTCAAACCAGCGATATGCGCCCTTGAGGATGTTGCAGCAGCAGTGGCCCTGCGCGAAGTGTTGTCGCGGCATCATGCGGATGTCCGCGTTGAGGCTGGCGCCGACGCGATCACCGCGCTTGCAGAAATGGCGCAAGTTGACGTGGTCGTGGCGGGCATTTCTGGCTTTGCGGGTCTGCCATCCACCTGGGCGGCGGTGCGGGCGGGTAAGGCGGTGCTGTTGGCCAATAAAGAGGCGCTCGTCGCCGCGGGCCGACTACTGCTTGATCAGGCTCACGCGAGCGGCGCGCGGCTGCTGCCGATTGATAGTGAACACAACGCCGCGTTTCAATGTTTAAGCGGACTTGAATGTGATCGTGCGCGAGTGCGGGCGGTGACGCTCACCGCATCAGGTGGGCCGTTCCGCACGCGTGAGCTGAGCACCTTTGCTTCGATCACGCCGGACGAGGCTTGCAAGCATCCGACCTGGTCGATGGGACGCAAAATTTCGGTGGATTCAGCGACCCTGATGAATAAGGGACTGGAGGTCATTGAAGCGTCGTTGTTGTTCAATCGTCCGGCGCGTGACATCCGTGTGCTGATTCATCCGACCAGTACCGTGCACGCCATTGTTGAGTTTGTCGATGGCTCCATGCTCGCGCATTTGGGGCCAGCCGATATGCAGGTGCCAATTGCTCATGCGCTCGCTCAGCTGCTTCCCGCGGATGCGCCCGCAAGTGACATGAAAAACCGTCTTGCGCTTTCAGTGCCGCCGTTGTCACTGGCTACGGCGCGAACGCTCGAATTTTTTGACGTCGATGCGGAGCGCTTCCCCGCGTTGGAGTTGGCTTATCAGGCGCTTGAGCGCGGACAGGGCGCATGCCTCGCACTTAATGCGGCAAACGAGGTGGCAGTTGCTGAGTTTTTGAAGGGCGCGGTGCGCTACACCGATATTGTTTCACTCACGGAGCGAACTCTCGCACGGGTTGACTTGTCCGAACCCACAAGTATCGATGAGGTATTCGCACGTGATGAGATGGTCCGGAGAGAAACTCAACAGCTGGTGTCACACATGGCCATGAAGACTGCCGCCTGATGGCTATTTTGGGCAGTTCGTTGTTCGGCTTTCTGATTGCCGTGGCGATTCTGGTGACGATTCACGAACTGGGGCACTACGTGGCCGCGCGTTGGTGTGGCGTCAAAGTGCTGCGCTTTTCAGTTGGCTTTGGGCCTGTGCTCATCAAGTGGATCGGCAAGCGCAGCATCTTTAAAGGGACTGAATTCGCGATTTCGGCCATCCCGTTAGGCGGCTATGTCCGCATGCTCGATATGCGCGACCCGGAATGCGCAGATGTCAAATCGATTGAAGGTGAAGCCGCGTTCAACACCCGACCCTTGTGGCAGCGCTCATTCATAGTCGCGGCAGGGCCCATCGCCAATTTTGTGCTCGCAGCTTTGCTCTACGCCTTCGCGCTAGCTGCGCCCGATCGCGATCTGGCGGCGCTGATCGCCGCGCCCGAAGCCAATACTCCTGCGGCTGAAGCGGGCCTTCATGGCGGTGAGAAAATTTTGCGCATGAACGACCGGGCCGTTGCCCATTGGGGCGACGTGCGTTGGGAATTGTTGACGAGCCTGTTCCAACAGGAATTGACGCTCGATGTTGAGTCGCGAGGCGTCGAGCGAACCTACACCCTGCAACGCCGAACTGACGACGTTGGGGCCGCGCCAGCAAGCGTCGGTGCGCGCCTTTCAGGCTGGGGCCTGGGCTTTGACCAACCCGCTGTGATCGGCGCCGTGAAGGTTGGTGGTCCCGCCTCGAAGGCGGGTCTGCGCGAAGCAGACCGCATCGTGGCCATACAAGACGTTCCCGTTCGCCAATGGTCGCAATTCACCTCCGTCATTCGCTTAGCGCCCGATCAGCCCGTTCGCCTCGCCGTCGAGCGCGCCGGCAACCGTCAGGAAATCGTGGTGACGCCGCGTAAAGAGGTTGTCAGCGGACAAACCATTGGGCGAATCGACGTGGCCGCTATCAGCGCGCTCAAGCTTGGTGACAGCTGGGTGGTTGATCGTGAGCGATCGGTGCCTGAGGCATTAGTGGCTGCTGTTCAACGCACCGTCGACGCCACTACGCTCACTGTCCGCGTGCTGTGGGGAATGCTCTCTGGTGAGGTTTCGCTACGCCAAATTTCCGGGCCGATCACGATGGCTGAGGGCGCTGGCGTGACGTTGAATCAGGGCGCGGTGGCATTTACTTTGTTTCTGGCGATTGTCAGCGTGTCGATTGGCGTGCTGAATCTGTTGCCTGTGCCGATGCTTGACGGTGGACAGTTGCTATATCATCTCCTTGAAGCCCTCAAGGGAGCGCCCCTTTCAGAGCGAGCCGAGGCGTTTGGACAACGTATCGGCATCGGTTTTGTCACCGCCCTCACCGCGCTCGCGCTCTACAACGACTTTTTGCGAATCATCTCGTGACCCGACCTATTTCCCGTTTTCCCTTTTCGCCGCGACG
>JBDSYI010000480.1:0-5290 GCA_039925745.1 Casimicrobium sp.
CCAACGTCGGAAAACAGCGGATCGCTGGGCACCTTTTGGGTTCGGATGATGCGATTGGGCACTGCGTAGCGTACGCCGGTTGTGCGCGCCAGGGCTGTCGCCAATGCCTGCGCGTCGGGCAAAGGCATCGGGCGGTCCAGCTTAAGCAGCTCGGCGCCGCTGGCCAGCGATCTAGCGTAGCTCAAAGCGACGCCGAACCGTGACGCCGCCGCGTTGGCGCGCAGCACACGAACTTCACGGAACGCGAGCGCCGAAATTTCTGAGGTCTTCGCTGGCTCAAACCTGATGATCAGCGACGAAACGGGGTCAGCAATCGCCCCGAGTTTCAGCCGATCAACCGGCGGCGCCGCGAGTGCTGGTACGACAAAGCTAAACGCGAGCGCGAACGCGAACGCGGCAACCGGGGACGATACAAATCTCATTGAAAATATAGGTCCTAAAAATTACTGCCGCACGTCGTGTTTAACCAGCTTTGAATTTGCGACCAACTGGTGTTGGTCACGCCGGGTTCGCTAACAAGCCCCAGTCCACCGGTCACCGAAGCATCCGTCTTGAGGCCGCTCATCACTCTAAGGATTACAGCGCCATCGGTCGCCGCGCGGGTCTCGCTACCGCCCGTGACGTTGTAGTTGCTGTTAGTCGCGTTAAAGATCGCCGTGCTCGTTGTATTCGCAGCGCAAGTCCCAGCGAGCCCGGCAAATGCAGCATCCTTGAACCCCAGCATGCGACGCATGATCGCCACGCCGTCGGTTGCGGCCTCGATCAAACCATTGTTATCGACGTCGAGATTGCAGCTGGGAACACCCGAAAGCGCCGCGACGTTGCGAGTGACATTCGCGTTGACAGCAGCAAACGTTTGCGGAGGAATTCTATTGTTGGCAACGCTCGGCGAGTGCAGCGTTCCGGTCCAACCGTTCGGCACCGTGCAGCTGTAGGCACCGCTGCCAATGGATGCGGTGCAGCTAACGCCAGCGGAAGGGCGAGCGCAGAACGTCACACCTGCGATACCGCCACCGTTGGTGATACTGCCGGTGATGGTACGTGCCGTAGAGACCGGCGGACCGTAGAGGTTTTGACAGCCCGCGATATCGTCAGCGGTAAGCGCGCTGAGTGATACATAACTCGTCAGCGGGGGACCGGACATGACCGCATTCTGGACGTCGGAGTGATTAAGCCCGATCAGGTGGCCCACCTCATGCACCAGCGTGACGTCAAGGTTAGGGTTGAATGCGTAGTTAATTGCGATGTCGCCCTCGTCGAGCCTGAAAGGGCCACCAGAGGAACTGGCGCTGACAAATGTAATGCCCGTCGTGTTACCGGAAAGATTCCCGCCACTACCCCAGGCAATCACGTTCAGACCATCGCGAGTTCCACCGCCGCCGTTAAAGTTCAATCCAGAAAGGCTTGGACCAGCGCTGGTGGCTCCGTCGTAGACAAACTGAATATTGCACGCAGCCGTCCATTTGCTCATCGCACTTTGAATGCTTGCAACGGCCGCAGAGGGGGTCGCAGACAAACCAGCAGGGCGATTGGCGTCGTTATACAACCAGTGAATCACCTTCGGTGACCACCCGAGCCAGCCGTACGTAACGAATTTAGATTCGTCACCCGACGCGCTTAAGAATCGAATGAAAAAGTCATTTGTACGCAATTTCGAAACGTCGACTTCGGTGGCGCTTGACACGGGTTCAACGTCGCCTGCATTGATCGCAGCTGCGGCATGAGTCGAAAGACTCGCACTAGCGATCAACACAGTACAAAAAGTCGTTCTCAAGAGTGAATAAAACACGCGCATGTGGAAAAGTGGCTTACTGCCTTTGGTAAATCCCGTCACCTCAAACACCCATCATTCCCCCGTATGTGCGCGTTCGACCATTCGATGGATTGTATTTGCATGGATCGCAAGCCGATCCGGCAACATGCACAGCGGCTAAACTGACCGTATAGCCGCTTTTAAACGATACCGTGATCATTCGTTCTCTCCTCGACACCGACGTCTACAAATTCACCATGATGCAGGCCGTATTGCATCAGTTCCCGGCCGCCCAGGTGGAATATCGCTTCAAATGTCGCAATCCGGGCGTCGTGCTCTCGCCTTTTGCCGACGAAGTCAATCGCGAAATCGATGCTTTGTGCGAATTGCGATTTAGCGATGACGAACTGGATTACCTGCGCAGCCTGCGCTACGTAAAAAGCGACTTCGTAGACTTTCTGGCGCTGTTTCATTTCAACCGCACGCACATCACGATTCGGCCCGTCGGTGACGAACTGGAGATTTTGATCAAGGGGCCGTGGCTGCACACGATTCTGTTTGAAGTGCCGGTGCTCGCCATTGTTAACGAGGTGTATTTCCGGCGAACGCAAGCAGAACCCGATTACGCTGAGGGCCGCAAACGCTTGAACGCCAAGCTCGATCTCGTGCATGCGCTGCCCGTTGAGCTGGGCTTTTCGTTCGCCGATTACGGCAGTCGTCGTCGTTTTTCACATGATTGGCAACGCGAGGTGCTGGCGACCGTCATGGCTCGCACACCGCACGCCTTTGTCGGCACCAGCAATGCATTTTTCGCCAAAGAACTGGGGCTGCTCGCGGTGGGTACGATGGCGCATGAATGGCTGCAAGCCGCACAGGCGCTGGGCCCGCGGCTGCGTGATTCACAGCGCTGGGCGTTTCAGAAGTGGGCCGATGAGTACCGTGGTGACCTGGGCATCGCGCTGTCCGACGTGGCGGGGCTGAAGGCGTTCATGGGCGATTTCGACATGTATTTCTGCAAGCTGTTTGATGGTGCGCGACATGACAGCGGCGAACCCATGGCGTGGGGCGAAGCCATCATCAATCACTATCTTGCCAACCGCGTCGACCCAAAAACCAAGTCACTCGTGTTCAGCGACGGACTCTCCTTTCCGCGCGCCATCGAGATTGCCAAACACTTTCAGGGCCGCGCAAAAACAGCTTTCGGTATTGGCACCAATCTGACTAACGATCTGGGCTACACGCCCTTGCAAATCGTTCTGAAAATGGTTCGCTGCAACGGGCAACCCGTCGCCAAGCTCTCCGACACACCGGCCAAAACGATGTGCGATGACGCGTCGTATCTGACGTATCTGAAACAGGTTTTTGAGATCGAGCAGTCATGAGTTTCAGCATCGAACATCGCCGCACAGTTACCCTGCTGGCGGTGTGTCAGGGCTTGTTGCTGACCAATAGTGTGATCCTGATGGCAGTGAATGCGCTCACTGGTTTCATGTTGGCAGAAAACAAAATGTTCGCGACGCTACCCGCGATGACCTACGTGGTTGGATCGGCGATGACGGCAATGCCGGCGTCCGCTTTTATGCGGCGTCGAGGCCGTCGGCGCGGATTCATGACCGGCAGCGTTCTAGCGATTCTGGGGGCGTTGATTTGTGGCGCAGCCGTGATGATGAAGAGCTTCGGTGGCCTCTGTCTGGGCACGTTCTTCATTGGTTGTTACAACGCGACGGGCGGTTTCTATCGCTTTGCGGCGGCAGACGCAGTGGTCGGCAGCGACAAGGCGCGCGCCATTTCGCTGGTGCTCGCGGGCGGCATCCTGGGTGGATTGATTGGGCCAGAAAGTTCGAAACTCACTAAAGACTGGCTGCCCGTAACTTATGCGGGAACGTATTTGTCGTTAGTGGTGTTTGCGATGGTGGCGATGGCCATTCAGTCGCGGCTCAAACTGCCAGCGCTAGCGGTCGAAACGCACCATAAACCTGCGCGGCCTCTGCGTGAAATCGCGCGACAACCCAAGTTCATCGTCGCCGTGATGTCAGCGGCGCTCGGCTACGGCGTGATGAATTTATTGATGGTTGCCACGCCGCTCGCGAT
This sequence comes from Casimicrobium sp., assembly GCA_039925745.1. Lineage (GTDB taxonomy): Bacteria > Pseudomonadota > Gammaproteobacteria > Burkholderiales > Casimicrobiaceae > Casimicrobium. The sequence continues at coordinate 3,845 of JBDSYI010000480.1, forward strand.
GAACTTCTGCGGCCATCCGTTCAAGGAAGGCGTGTTCGTTCTGGAATGGCACGTCGTGGGCATGTTCCTGCCGAGTTTTTTCACGGGCGATCTGATCAAGCGATTCGGTCCGATGAGAGTCATCATCACGGGGACTTTGCTGAACTTTGTCGGCATTGGCATCGCGCTCTCGGGTGTCGAGGTTTCGCATTTCTGGTTTGCGCTCGTGACCATCGGCATCGGCTGGAACTTCATGTTTATTGGCGGCACGGCCCTGCTCACTGAAACGTACGAGTCCCACGAAAAAACGCGTGTTCAGGGCTTCAACGACATGCTCGTTTTCGCGACCATGGCCGTCTCGTCATCGAGTGCGGGTGTGCTGGTGAACGCCAAGGGCTGGGAGACGGTTAACTACACGGCCATTCCGTTCATTGCGCTGGCGATGTTTGCGGCCGTCTGGCTGGTATTGCGGCCAACGGAGGTGGCCCCGCACAGTTCCTAGACGTTGGCATGGTGTTGGCATAGATTCCGTCTTACGGTTGGCATCTGCAAATAGCAGACGCAGAAGCGATCAGAACTGTGTGGCTGGCAGATCGATCACCTTGCCCAACAACCTGGAAGGCGCACCCATGAAACCCGTCGCGACCGTTGCATCGACAACATTTTGGGCAATCCTGACCAGTTCACTTTCGTTGCTGACGTCGATTGACGCAGCTGCACGCTCGGCAGCCCCCGAAACGGCCGTGATCGCACCCATTACCGAAGCCAATTGCATGACGGTCAGCCCTGCGCGCAGGGCGCTGAGCGGCATCGCCTGCCGTCCAAAGCAACCGATTGCAACCCTGCCCACGACTCGCGGCAAATCAACAGCGAACGTCGCGGCGGTCGTCAATCCTATTTTGTTCGTGACACAGGTGCCCACAGCAGGCGAGATCTTCGCTAGCCGCACCTCTATTTTTGCCAATCACCAGCCCGGAATTGAGAGCGTACCGCGCGGCGGGGACCTGATGATTCGATACCCCGACGGCTCGGTCAAAAACCTGACCGCGCTCGCCGGATTCGGACAAACGGGCCAGCAGGGCGCCACCGCCATTGCCGTGCGCGACCCTTCTGTGCACTGGAGCGGAACCCGGGCCCTTTTCAGCATGGTGATCGGCGCGCCAGTGGTTCGCTACCAGCAGATCAGCACGCTTTGGCAGCTCTATGAAGTGAGCGGATTAGGCAAGGCCGACACCGTCGTCATCAGCAAAGTCGCCGGGCAACCCGCCTACAACAACGTCACACCGCTCTATGACACCAACGACAACATTCTTTTCACATCTGATCGGCCACGCGACGGAGCGGCGCATCTGTATCCGCAGCTTGACGAATACGAGAGCACCGGCACTATCACCGGGTTGTGGCGACTCGATGCAAGCACGCAGGCGTTGCGTCTGCTCAACCACACGCCTAGCGGTTTGTTTTCAC
>JBDSYI010000481.1:0-4364 GCA_039925745.1 Casimicrobium sp.
AGCCAACGGTAATTCTCGACGCGCCGCTCGACAGCTCGGTGTTTAACGACGAACCGTTCGGCCCGATCGCTGCAGTGCGCAGCGTTAAAAATCTCGAAGAAGCGATTGCCGAGGCAAACCGTTTGCCGTACGGATTGTCCGCATACGCGTTCACCAGCAGCATCAAAAATGCGCACATGCTGTCAAGCCAGGTGCAAACCGGCATGCTCTGGATCAACCAGCAAGCCGCCCCGTGGGCCGAGTTGCCATTCGGCGGCGTCAAAGACTCAGGCTACGGCTCTGAGGGCGGGCCAGAGGCGCTTGAGGCGTACCTCAACACCAAAACGGTGGCGATGACCAGCATTTAACGCTGCGGCGTGAGGCGCGTATTGATGTAAGTACGCGCCCGCCGGATAACCATTCAGCCATTCTCCGCATATAGCCACTCCCCGCTCAACCGTGCGGATGCAGCCGCGTTAAGCTACTTTTTGACGGGACTTTCTGTCGTCGACGCGGGGCCAACGGCCTGCGTAGAGGCGATCTTACTTTTCACGCTAACGGTGCCGTCAGCCTTCACGTCGAACTCGTACGTCAGAAGATCAATCCGCTCTTCCTGTGGCAGTGAGACTACATACGATGTCGAGGACGCCGCCTTGATAGACGAGATGCCGCCACCACCTACGCCACCATAGTTTGCCGCGATATCTTCGAGCAGGAGTTCGATCATGCAACGCGAACGGTGCAGATTGCCCGGTGGACATTTCTTCGAGGTTGACATGGGTTTGCTATCCTTTTTAACAGCGGACTTTGGGGGTGCCTTGTGCACGTTTGCGCTGCTATCGGCCACTGCAGGCATTGCAACGAGAGAGCCAACAGCGAAGGCAGATGCGACAACGACGGTCAAGAAATTTTTCATAGCTCGCAGGTAAAAGCGGACAAGAGAACGATAGGCACAATATTAGCGTCGCGCTAGAGTCAATGGATGACCACGCTCAGCGTGCCGTGATGTACCGTCGGGCCTCAAGCTCAGCAGGCGTGCGTGGATAGTGCCGCTTCATCATCGGCAGAAATGGCACCAGCGTGTCAATCGCTCGCAGCGCAATCTGCAACCCCGACGCCGGAGGAATAGTGTAGACGGTTGATGTAGGTTCAACTTTCACGAACTCCTTCATTGCCGTCATCCAGGGTTCGGCGTGCTCAGCGCGCAGCTGCATGCCTTGGCCCATCACCGAATTTTTGTCCTGATCTGCAATCCCGTAGCACGCTGATGCGTTGGTGTTAGTTGTCGCCAGGCAATGCGCTTTGCCGATGTCCACGTGACCAAGCCCTAGAAGGTGACCGACCTCATGCACGTGAGCGCGTTGCATGATGGCGTGGCCCGCGCTATCGGTACCCTTCTGCACCGAGCGCGTGTCGAGGCTATCGTAGAGCGTCGAGTGCGAACCAAACCAATTCTCCGAAACGTCAAGCCGCACGACGTCAATCACATGGTGGTGCACGCCGCTCGCGGCTTCGCTACCGACCAGATCGAAGCGACAATAGATGTTCGGCAGATAAATTTGCGCACCCGCCTTGTAGCCGAAGTACCCCAGCTGGTTAACCAGCCAGAACTTTCCGTTCCAAAACGCCTGCGCAGAACGCACGAAGTTGGACTTCCATGCGGCCCATTCGCCCGGCGTCCACTTAACGATTTTGCGTGCCGTAGCAGTCGGGTCGCCGTAGTCGTTGTACATGCCGCTGGTGGCACCGGCGGCCGGATTGATCTGTCGGAAACCCAGCTTGAGTTTCAAGGTCAGCTCCGCGTTATTGCGCGAATCGCACGCATCGGTATTAAGCGTGGCATCAAACTTGGGGAGATTGAGTGTTTTTTTCACAGTCATTTCGCGGTCAGAGCCGTCAATCGAGGCTATGGGAAGATCTCCAACTCGCGCTATGTACGGCTAAAGTTGGTTAGCCTTGATTGAGACGGATTTCAGAGCAGGAAAATGACATTTCCTCGCGATCACGCGGTAGTAAGGCGGCTGAAACACAAGCGTTCCGGCCTTTGCGAGCCAGGTCGAGCGATTATCCGTAACGATGCTGGAAGCAGTTGGCATGTCGCCAGCGGTGATCTTTCGCCGCCAAATCGCTAGTGACGTACGCCCCATTTCCGAGAAGGCGCTGCACTGATCGAGGTAGCGAATGACTGCGTCACGTTCACCAGCAGCATCAAAAATGCACACATGCTGTCGAGCCAGGTGCAAACCGGCATGCTCTGGATCAACCAGCAAGCCGCGCCGTGGGCCGAACTGCCATTCGGCGGCGTGAAGGACTCAGGCTACGGCAGCGAAGGCGGCCCCGAGGCACTTGAGGCTTACCTCAACACCAAGACGGTGGCGATGACTAGCGTTTAACGCTACGACGTATCGAGTAGGGCGGACACCCGAAGGGGTTCCGCCACTAGTGGCAAGGAAAAACGCCAGTCGGAACCTCAGCGTTCCGCCTTACGGCCCTACTAACTAGCAGCCAAACGCGCAGTTGCCCCAGCCAATCAGTGCGTTTTTCCGACGGGCGCGCTTTCTGTCAATGGCAGCCGTGCGAATGCCATAAGCCCACGTAGCGGCGACCTGCTGTGCTACAGGAATGCCACCGGCACCGTCCTGAATAGCGTCCGCTAGTGCGATTTCGCGGTCGAAATCCGAATCGAAACTCTGATATTCGTAGTCACGAAATGCATCACAGGCTACGGCGTCAGTACAAGCCTTGCCGACTTTCTGGCGGGAAAAGGCATTGGCCTCTTTCACGGCGTCGCTGGCGCTTTCTTTGCCAGCCTCTTCAGCAGAAATCAGGCGATTCGTCACAGCATCTCGCGCGGGCGCAAGAGATTGCGCGTGACTGGCGCCAGATAATGGCGCAGTGCCAAGCAGCGCTCCATCATCACTTCTAACAATAAGACTGCCCTTCCCGAGTTCACCGACCACAGGTGCGTAGCCGACAGACAGTGACCTTTGCCCCATTTTTATCGCGCTAAGTCGGTCCCCTTGGTACGAGAACTGATAAGTCTCCCCCTTGTAAACAACCAACAACAATCGCCCGTCGCTATCAATCGTCGATCCGCCTCTCAAAGCAGCGATCTGAGCTTTCAGCATTATTTGGTTAAAGAAGACTACTTTCTTATCGATTTCAGCAGCATCACTCGCTGACTGCACCACTCGACAAGCGGTCTGCGCCGGAGGTTGTGGGGCTGTTGCGTTGACTGACGCACAAAACAAGGCCAAGGATGTGAAGACAATTACGTGCACTTCGCGTACAGACATCTCGATCTCCAAAATAGACGTGCAAGACAATCGCGCGTGATGTGATTGCACGCGACATATGCCAATGGGATGGTACACATCGTGATTTGCCTGTCAAGCGAAGTCGCGCCTGCACAATGTGGCTATCAATCGGACAGCCACAACATCAGCTTGGCAAAAACGGAGTGGCCACGTGACAAGGACCATCACGGGCGGGCCGAGCCGCCTCGTTTGCTGATCGACGGTAAGTAACTGCACGAGAACAACCACTTTGCAGGAGTTCGCACAAAAGTGTCATCGCGCAGTCACGCGCGTCGGGTTCGCTCATCTCACTTCGGTTGCCGTCATCGGTCACAGAAAAGAACTGACGAGAAAATAAAACTGTACCGTCTCAAGCACCGACAAATCGACGAGGTCATCGAAACATTACGCGTTCAACACGAAACAATTCACCGCTCACGAAAAACGGCTCTGCTACTTCGCCAAAAACGCCCGAATAACTCCGACGCTTTGGTCATCGCCAGCACGACATCCAGATGCCCGCCATCGCCTTCGATCACGAACACTTCCGCTGACTTGCCGAGTCCGACTATTTCCCAATCTCCCAAATATGCCCCGACGGATCGCAAAAGCTCGCCGTGCGTATTCCCCACGGCCGATCCATCGGGCCGTTCAGCAGTGTCACGCCGACGCCAGCGAGCTTCGCGCACATCGCATCGACATCATCAACCGCGACGCTGAACACCATGCGCGACCCGGCGTCCCGCGCGCCCACCTTTGCGGGTTCAATCAACTCGTTCGCCTGGGATATCAGAAGCAAGTTGATGAGCGTTGCGCCAATTTTGAATACGACCGAATCGTCGTTTTCGAACACCACCGGGAGCGCAAATACGGTTAGGTTGAAGGCTTTCGACGCTTCGAGGTCTTCAACGAAAAGCGTGATTGCGCCAAGGCTGTTTGGCCATGCATTCATTTCCATACGCATGCTCCAATTTCCCAAATGTCCTCTTCAGTTGCCGCTTCATAGGTTTCGCGAGACGTACCCAACTCGGGCGGGTGAAAGATGCGCTCAAGTCCACGCAATTCCGCTTGCACTGCAAATAGTCGAGC
>JBDSYI010000482.1:0-4216 GCA_039925745.1 Casimicrobium sp.
ACCGTCGAATCCCGAGAAACAGATCACGGTACATGGGGCGCGCGGCAACAATTTGAAGGACGTGGACGTGAGCATTCCGATTGGTTTGCTCACCTGCGTGACGGGTGTTTCTGGCTCGGGCAAATCAACATTGGTTAACGATACGCTGTATCGCGCGGCGGCGAAAAAAATCTATCGCAGCCTCGAAGAACCCGCACCACACGCGAGCATCAGCGGTCTCGAATCGTTCGACAAAGTCATCAACGTCGATCAGAGCCCGATTGGTCGCACGCCACGATCGAACCCGGCAACCTACACGGGGCTGTTCACGCCGATTCGCGATCTTTTCGCGCAAACCCCGCAAGCGCGTGAGCGCGGGTACGAGCCAGGCCGCTTTTCGTTTAACGTGAAAGGTGGGCGCTGCGAAGCATGCGAAGGCGACGGCATGATCAAGGTTGAAATGCACTTTTTGCCTGACGTTTACGTGGAGTGCGACGTCTGTCACGGCAAGCGCTACAACCGCGAAACGCTCGACATCCAGTATCGCGGCAAGAACATCTCCGAAGTGCTGCAAATGACGGTTGAAGTTGCGCGCGATTTCTTCCAGCCGGTGCCCGCGATTGCAGCAAAAGTGAATTTGCTGTTTGAGGTCGGTCTCGGCTACATCCGGCTCGGTCAGTCCGCGACGACGCTGTCGGGCGGTGAAGCGCAACGCGTCAAACTCGCGCTGGAACTGTCAAAACGCGACACCGGAAACACGCTCTACATTCTCGACGAGCCGACAACTGGCCTGCATTTCGCCGACATCGATCTACTTTTAAAAGTGCTCTATCGACTGCGCGATCATGGCAACACGGTCATCGTGATTGAACACAATCTCGACGTGATCAAAACGGCCGACTGGGTCGTCGATATGGGGCCAGAAGGCGGCGATGGTGGCGGCATGGTCGTAGCGTCGGGCACGCCAGAAACCGTCGCTACAACGAAGGGATCGCACACCGCAAAATTCCTCGCGCCCATCCTCAAACGCAGCAAGCGCAAACCGCCCGAGTCCTGAAATTCGGGCGGTTGTCAATGCTCAGCTTTTCGGTGAAACGCTTTCTGCACTAGGGCTAGGGTCAAATTAAGGCATAAATCGACTTTAGCCATAAATAGACGCTATCCCCGGTGCAGTAGTCACTACAGCATTAAGTTGATAGCGGAGATCAGTAGTTAGTTGATCTCCAGACGCTTCTGTACCGCTACGTTTTTCTTCGGCAAAGTCAGTGTCAGCACGCCGTGCTCATGGCGTGCTGTGGCGAGTTCTGCATCGACCGCTTGCGACAATCGAAAGGCGCGAGAAATGGCACCCTCGCTACGCTCAGTAAGCACGGAAGCGTCGCCTTCGACAGTTTCGCGTTTGAAGGTCGCTTCGACGCGAACTGATTTTTCATCGACGTCGACGGTGATGTCTTCTTTGGCAACGCCTGGGACGTCGAACTGAACGATGTAGGCCGTAGCGTTTTCACGCACATCGGCGCGCAATTCAGTGGCGGCTTTTTTGTCGCCCCTTTCACCATATGCTTCGGCAAAAGCACGCTCGAACTCAGCGTGGGTGCGGGTGTTGGCAGCGAATGGTGCCCAGCGAACCGCGGGGGCACCGTTGAAACGAATGAATCCAGTCATGGCAATTTCCTCTTAAAGATTTGCGCTTAAATCTGAATTGATTAATCAGCGCCATGACTTCGAAAGTGTGTGCAGCCAAATAGCTTTCAAGCGATTTTTTATGACAATATTTTTGCTTGCGAGCGCTTGAAATCTGCTGTCGAAACCCAATCGGGTTCAACATGTGCTGGCTCTTACGGCACGGAATGCGGCACGTAATTTGGGTTAGTAATGGTTCGCCAAATGATCAGATCCAGAGCCTGACGCCGAGTTGCCACAATCCGTTCCAGCCCGAAATCATAATCGGCTCCGGTCCGCGCAAATAATGAGCGCGGCTGCTCGCCAAGTCCGAAAATAATCACGTCGATGCCAGCTTTTTTGCATGCCTCGCCGAATCGGCGAATGGTTTCGAGCGCGGTGGAATCGAGATAAATTACTTCGAGAAAATCGAGCACGATCAGGTTCACTTCGGCGTGAGAAGGCAAGGACGCGAAGCCCGCTTCCAGACGATCAACAACGCCGAAAAATAACGCACCGCGCAAGCGCAAAGCTGCCACGCCTTCGGGCAACGGCATGGGCGGCGCGTCCGCGTCTTTCGCCAGATTGTCGATGCGCTGCACCGATGCTGCCTCGGTCAGGCGCTTGATCAGCAAAAGCGTTGCGAACACCATGCCAACTTCCACGGCGACGGTGAGATCGAACAAAACCGTCAGTAAAAATGTGCTGATGAGTGTGGCGTTGCGCAGCGGCGTGTATCGTCTCAGCGCCTTGAACTCGTGCCAATCGCCCATGTTCATCGCAACCCACATAAGGATCGCGGCAAGCGCGGGCAGCGGCACGTATTTCGCGAGCGGACTGGCGACGAGCAACACGAGCAACACGGTCAGCGCGTGCACGCAACCTGCGACTGGTGTCGCGGCACCATTGCTGATGTTGGCACTGGTGCGCGCCATCGCGCTGGTCGCAGCGAGACCGCCGAAGAGCGGCGAGACAAAATTCGCGATGCCCTGCGCAATCAATTCCTGATTGGGATCGGTCTGATCATGGGTCATCTTGTCGGCGACGACCGCGCAGAGCAGTGATTCGATCGCACCCAACAGCGCGATAGTTACTGCCGGTGGGATCAAGCTGCCCAGTTGCTCAATCGTGAACTCAGGCAATTGCGGCATCGGCATCACCGCTTTGATCTCGCCGAATTTGGAGCCGATCGTTGCGATTCCCGTGTCGAAAAGAACAGTCGGGATCGTCGCGAACAGGAGCACCAGAAATGGTGATGGCACGTAGCGGGACAGGCGAGCTGGCCAGAGTTTCAGTAAAAGAAACGAGCACAGCGCGAGCACAATTGACGGCCAGTGTGCTGTGGGCATTGCCGCCGCTAACGCCTTCGTAATACCGAAGAATTCGCCGGGCATTTTTTCGATGTGCAACCCGAAAAAATCCTTGATTTGCGATAGCGCAATGAGCACCGCGATGCCATTGGTAAATCCGATGATCACTGAATTCGGCACAAAGCGAATTAGTCGCCCCATTTTCATTGCGCCCATAACCATCAGCATCACGCCGGCCATCATGGTGCAAATCATCAAATTCGCCCAACCGTACTTCGCAAGGATCGCGTAGAGCACGACGATGAAGGCACCGGTCGGTCCGCCAATGCAAAGTCGCGAGCCGCCAAGCGCGGAAATGATGAGACCCGCGACGACGGCGGTGATCAGGCCCTGTTCTGGCGTGACACCACTGGCAATTGCGAAGGCCATAGCGAGAGGAATGGCGACGATGCCAACGGTCAATCCAGCCAGCAGATCAGCGCGAAATTTATCAGCGGTGTAGTGGGCGAGCTCGCTAAGGAGTCGCGGCCGGAAGGCCAGCGTGGGCATGTGTGTTGGCCTGGGACCCTACTGCGAAACGACCTTGCACATGCGAATCGGCTGCAACGCACTGGCAAAAACAGTTGAGAACGTGCGATCCGCATCGACCGAAAATCCCAATTTTTCGAAGTACGCGCGGTATTGTGGAGAGTACGTATCGACAGGAATACGGATGGAACGCACTTCGTCGACGCGCGCTAGTTTTTCAAGCGTGTTGAGCAACAAGCTCGTGAAGCCACGACCCGAGAACGAACGTGTCACACCGAGCCGACGAAGCTCCCACGAACCATCGCGCGCGCGAACGTAGGAGAGGGCGGCGACAGGCAAACTGTTGCGATATAGCACCAGACCGCCGCCCGCCCGAAGGTCGTCTGCAATCTGGGTTGGATTCGACACCCGTTTACGCCGTGAAATCGCTACTCGTTCGGACCAGTCGCCATTGGTAAGGGCTGACACGACGGGCGCATCACGTGAACTTGCCTTGAGGATTTTGTATTTGTCCTGCTCAAAAACTGTACGGGTCGCGGCAAACATTATGCTTAAGTTACTTTCATGCCAGCTCGTGCGCCAGTGTGCGGGTTCAGGAGGTAGAGTCCTGAAGCATTGTCATCCTCTTTACCCGATGCAGCAAGCACCATGCCTTCGGACACCCCAAACTTCATTTTCCTTGGGGCCAGATTGGCTACTACTACGGTGAATTGGCCGATCAGGTTTTCTGGAGCGTA
>JBDSYI010000483.1:0-1600 GCA_039925745.1 Casimicrobium sp.
CACTCTCAGATTGCGCGCTTTTTGATCTTGCATAAAGAGCTCGATCCGGACGACGACGAGTTGACGCGGACACGGAAAGTGCGCCGTGGATTTATCTCGGAAAAGTACGCGCCATTGCTCGATGGGCTCTACACCAATAAGCAGGTACAACACATCGAAACGCAGGTCAAATTTGAAGACGGTCGCAGCGGCAGCATCGCCGCGGACGTAAAGATCATGGACGCGAAGCGCTTCCCCGCCGTTACCAAGGCGGCGGCATGACGGGGGAGCAAGGCACGGGTCGCCAAATCGGCGACGTCATTCTCAAGGTCGACAACATTTCGCTGCGCTTTGGTGGAGTCAACGCGTTGACTGACATTTCGTTCGATATTCGCGAGCACGAGATTCGCGCGATCATCGGGCCAAACGGTGCTGGCAAGAGCTCGATGCTCAACGTGATTAACGGGGTCTACACGCCACAGGAAGGCACGATTACATTTCGCGGTGAAGAACGACGCGACATGAACACCCACGCGGCCGCCGAACACGGTATCGCGCGGACGTTTCAGAATATCGCGTTATTCACCGGCATGACGGTGCTTGACAACATCATGACGGGCCGTAACTTAAAGATCAAATCGACGTTCATCGAACAGGCATTCTGGTTTGGCCGGGCGCGGCGGGAAGAAATTGAGAATCGCAAAAAAGTCGAAGAAATCATCGATTTTCTGCAGTTGCAATCAGTGCGTAAAACTCCCGTTTCGCGGCTACCGTACGGCATTAAAAAACGTGTGGAGCTTGCGCGTGCGCTCGCGGCAGAACCCTCAATGCTGCTGCTGGACGAACCGATGGCGGGCATGAACGTTGAGGAGAAGCAGGACATGTGCCGCTTTGTGCTCGACACCAACGACGAGTTCGGCACCACCATTGTGCTGATTGAGCACGACATGGGCGTGGTTATGGACATTTCGGACCGCGTCGTCGTGCTGGATTACGGCATGAAAATCGGCGACGGCACGCCCGACGAGGTGCGCAACAATCCCGACGTGATCAAAGCGTATCTAGGAGCGCATTGATCATGGATATCGAATCAATCAAGTTCTTCGTGACCGTGCTCGCTGCGGGGCTTTTGACTGGCGTGATGTATGCGCTGGTGGCGCTGGGCTTTGTGATGATTTACAAAGCGTCTGGCGTATTTAATTTTGCGCAGGGCGCGATGGTCTTTTTCGCGGCGCTGACGGTCGCGGGTATTAGCGATAAATTTGGCGTTTCGCTGTGGATCGCCGTGCCAATTGGTGTTGTCGTGATGATCGTGCTCGGTTTCCTGATTGAGCGCATTGTGTTGCGCCCGCTGGTTAATCAGCACGAGATAACACTGTTCATGGCGACTATCGGCCTGACGTTTTTTATCGAAGGTCTGGCGCAACTGTTGTGGGGCTCCAACGTGCGCACGCTGGACTTGGGCATTCAAGACGTTCCGTTTAATTGGCTAATCGACCACACTGGCATTCTGATTTCGCAATTCGATCTGATCGCTGCGGGCATCTGTGGTTTGCTGGTTGCTGCGCTGGCGCTGCTGTTCAACAAAACCAAGATTGGCCGTGCGTTGCGCGCTGTGGCC
>JBDSYI010000484.1:0-5201 GCA_039925745.1 Casimicrobium sp.
TGAAAATCATTTTCGCAGTCGCTTTTGCAATGTTCAGCAAGGCCGCACTGGGGTTGCTCACGCAGGCGATGTCCACGTTGCATGATCCGGCTGTGCCGATATCGCGAATGTCTTTGTTCAGGTCGGCGCCCACCTTGACGAGGTGCGACAATTGCTCCAGATAAATCCTGAACTGCGTGGGCTCAAACCCAGCAAGAATGCGCAGTTCAACCGTGCCGGTATTCCCTTCAAGTACGGGCGACCAAGCGATCTCAGCCCCCGGCACAGCGTCCGAGCGGAAGACCTGATCGCGCGCATTCCCCGAGAAGCGTAATTCAAGGCCCGAAGCCGGACCGTCGATGCGGTAAGCGATTCGCAAACCCGCAGCGCCTGCTGCAACTACTTGCACTTGCAGCGTACGGCTACCATCGGCCAGGGTCTTCCACGGCAGGATTGCCATCGGCAATGTTTGAAGGGCCGCCGGAATGGCGCGCGGGTAGCCAATTTGCACTGGTTTAGCCCGCTCGTTGTCGATTGCCATCGTTTTCTGGATCGTCGGCATAGACCACGATGCGGCATCAATGCGGTACGCCCCGTCGGAGTCACCCATGAATCGTTCGACGGCGACCGCCTTAACGGACTCGACGACGGCCTGCGGCATGCTGCGTCCCTCGCTTGGGACAGCCGCCGCAAGCGCGGGCATTGTCGCCGCGCAAAGCAGCAGGGTGGATAAAAGAATAGGTCGCAACATAATTTTCAGGATCCTGTAAAAAGCCGACGAATTGCTTCGCCAATCGCGATAGTCAGGTCGCCATTGTGCGCTCTGAAAGACATCGCTGCAACCCGGCGCGCCAATCCAGAGCTGGAACATCAAATGTCTCCGAAAGGCGACGCGCATCCAGAACACTATACGCAGGGCGTATGGCCGCAGTTTTGTATTCAGACGTAGAAATCGCCTCGACTGCGACACAATCTGCCATTTGCGCGCCCGAGAAAATCGACCGCGCAAAATCACACCAACTTGTCGGCCCGGTTGCGCTCAAATGATAGGTTCCGGAGCGCGCTGAGAGTTCATGCTTTTCAAAAGAGAGTACCCGTGCGAGCGCATCAGCAATGTCGCCGGTGTAATTGGGAACGCCGATCTGATCTGCCACCACACGAAGCTGTGAGCGATCGCGGCCGATTCGCAGCATGGTCTTGTAAAAATTGGCGCCGTCATTGCTGTAGACCCAACTCAGACGAAAAATAAGATGGTCGGGAGCGACATTAGCGAGCGCAATTTCGCCAGCCAGTTTTGATTCACCATAAACGCTGCTCGGGTGGGTAACCGCATCTTCAGCGTACGGCGTCGTTGCCGTGCCGTCGAACACATAGTCAGTCGAAAAATGGATCGGAAAAATGCCAAACGCACGGCATGCGTGTCCGAGGTTTCGCGGTCCATCGGCGTTGATCGCAAATGCGGCATCGCGATCTGTTTCAGCGCGGTCCACCGCGGTATAAGCGGCGCAGTTGAGCAATGCGTCGGGGCGCACCGCTTCGAGAGTGTCTGCACAGGCCTTCGCATCAGAAATGTCGAGTAGTTCGCGAGTAAACGCGATCACTTCATGTTGCAACGACAGGCGACGTGTCAATGCCATTCCGAGTTGGCCACCGGCCCCCGTAATGAGAAGTTTCATTTGAAACTGGGCGACTGCTTAAACGAAGTGCCAGCCGCATCCTTCGCGTTGACGATCGGTGTCGTGACCGGCCATGTAATCGCCAGCGATGGGTCATTCCAGACGATCGTTCGCTCGTGCGCCGGTGCGTAGTAATCGGTTGTTTTGTATAGAAATACTGCATGCTCACCGGTGACGACGAAGCCGTGCGCGCAACCTGGTGGCACCCAGAGTATGCGCTGATTTTCCTCGGAAAGTTCGACGCCAAACCATTGCGCAAACGTAGGTGAGGAACGGCGCAAATCCACCGCGACATCCCACACCTTGCCCGAAACTACGCGCACAAGTTTGCCTTGCGCCTGCTCAATCTGATAGTGCAATCCGCGCAATACGTTGGCGTGCGAATAACTATGGTTATCTTGCACAAAATTGTCGAGAACACCCGTCGCGTTGCGGAATTTCTGGAGGCTAAAGCTCTCGAAAAAATGCCCGCGTTCGTCCGCAAACACTTGCGGCTCAAGGATCAGACATCCCTGTATTGAAGTCTTGACGACCTTCATCAAAAGACCTGATCTTTCAGTACATTTTGCAGGTATTTGCCATAGCCGCTTTTGGCCAACGGCACGGCCAGCTGTTCGAGTTGCACTGCATCGATGAAACCCTGACGATAGGCGATCTCCTCGGGGCAACACACCTTGAGCCCTTGTCTGCGCTCGATGGTTTGCACGAACTGCGCAGCTTCCAGCAGCGAATCATGCGTCCCAGTGTCGAGCCAGGCCATGCCTCGCCCCATGATTTCAACGCTCAATTGTTTTCGCTCAAGATAGATACGATTGAGATCGGTGATTTCCAACTCGCCACGTGGTGACGGCTTTAAGTTTGCGGCAATTTCGAGCACACTGTTATCGTAAAAATAAATGCCGGTTACTGCGTAGCGTGAACGCGGAAGCTTTGGTTTTTCTTCGAGGCTGATTGCGTGGCCGCCGTTGTCGAACTCAACGACACCATAGCGTTCTGGGTCACTCACCGGATAGGCAAATACGGTTGCACCGTCGCGTCGATTATTTGCGCTCTCCAGGAGCTGCTGCAATTCGTGGCCGTAGAACACGTTGTCGCCTAGCACCAATGCAGCATGGTCGTTACCGATGAATTCGCGACCGATAATGAAGGCTTGGGCAAGGCCATCTGGCGACGGCTGCACGGCGTATTGCAGATCCATGCCCCACTTACTGCCGTCGCCTAGCAACTCCTGAAAACGCGGCGTATCTTGCGGCGTAGAGATGATCAAAATTTCGCGCAAACCCGCCAACATCAATGCCGACAGCGGGTAATAAATCATCGGCTTGTCGTAAATCGGCATCAACTGCTTCGACACGGCTTGCGTCACAGGGTGCAGCCGGGTGCCGGAGCCGCCCGCGAGGATGATGCCCTTTCTGCGAAGTGGCGGCATTGCCGTCGCTGCGATCATACGCGCGCTCCGTAGTTTTTTTCGACCCAGGTTTTGTACTCGCCAGATTGCACGTCAGCGACCCAGGCGCTGTTTTCGAGATACCAGCGCACGGTCTTTTCTAACCCTGTCGCGAAACTCTCGGTCGGCCGCCAGCCCAATTCGCTTTGCAGCTTTGAAAAATCAATCGCGTAACGACGATCATGACCGGGACGATCAGTCACGTAGGTGATTTGTTTGGTGTAATCCTTGTCGGGTGCGTGCTTCGCGAGCAGCGCGCACAAGGTGTGCACGACGTCAAGGTTTGCCTTCTCGGCATCACCGCCAATCAAGTAAAGCTCACCCGGTCGACCCGCCTCCAGCACGCGCGCAATGGCACTGCAATGATCGCCGACATAAAGCCAATCGCGAATCTGCTGGCCATCTCCGTAAATTGGCAGCGATTTGCCTGCGAGCGCGTTCACAATCATCAACGGAATGAGCTTTTCGGGGAACTGGCGTGGCCCATAGTTGTTTGAGCAGTTGGTCACCATCACCGGCATGCCGTAGGTGTGAAAGTACGCTCGCGCCAGATGATCCGAACCGGCCTTCGACGCGCTGTACGGGCTGTTCGGCTGATACTGCGAAAGCTCATTGAATTTCGGATCGTTGGCACCCAGGGTGCCGAACACCTCATCGGTCGAAACATGAACGAAGCGGAAGGCTTTCGCTTGCGCCTCTGGCAGCGCCTTCCAGTAAGCGCGGCTTGCTTCTAGTAGTGTGGCCGTGCCCATCACATTGGTGCGCACGAAATCCATGGGCCCGTGAATCGAGCGATCGACGTGACTTTCGGCGGCGAAATGCACAACCGCGCGCGGCTGATGTTTGGCAATCACCGCGTCCATCGCCGCGCGATCACAGATATCAGCCCGCTCGAAGGCATATCGCGAATCATCTTTAAGCGAAGCTAGCGTCGCTGGATTTGCCGCGTACGTGAGCACATCGACGTTGACGACCGGCTCGGCGCGCGTGGCCAACCAGTCGAGAATGAAATTGCTGCCGATGAAGCCGCAGCCGCCAGTAACCAGAATCATGCTGCGTTCCTGCATCCCATAACGGGGACGCCACGTCCCCACCGATCCTGCATTTTACGGGGCGCACGAAGCACGGCGATAATCAGCGGCTATGCCCGTCTGGTTCCGACTTTTTTATTCTGCTCTTTGGTTTGCAGCATTGCCATTCGCTTTGGGCCGACTCTGGCGTAAGGGCGCGCTCAATCCGGGCTATCGGCAGCATTGGCGTGAACGGCTGACTCTTACCCTGCCGACATCAGCGAACGGCCCTTTCGATCTCTGGATCCATGCGGTGTCGGTGGGCGAGGCGCGCGCGATGATGCCGCTGGTGGAAGCCATGCGTCAGTCGTCGCCGAATATTCTGGTCACATGCACGACGCCGACCGGTCGAGCGACCGCTGCGGAATTGTTGAAAGGGCGCGCCACCGTGGCCTACTTGCCGTTCGATGCGCCGTGGCTCATGTCGCGGTTTCTGCGCGCAACGAAACCCAAGCTGGGGCTGTTAATTGAAACGGAGCTTTGGCCCGGCGTTTGCGACGCGGCAAAGCGTGCGCATATTCCATTGTGGCTGGTCAATGCGCGGCTGTCGGAGCGTTCGGCGAAGGGTTACGCCAAGGGCGGCGCACTGACGCGCGCGATGTTGGCTTGCCTCACCGGAATCGCCGCGCAATCAGACGATCACGCCTTGCGATTTCGCGCGTTGGGTGCGGCCAATGTGCATGTCACGGGCAATATGAAGTTCGATATGACTTTGCCTGAAGACGTCGGCGAACGTGCGGCGACGCTTACGACGCACCTTCGGGGCGACGCGCAGTCCGACGCTAAAGTCCGCCCATTCTGGGTCGCAGGATCAACGCGCGAGGGCGAAGAAGTGCTGCTGCTCGACGCGCTGCGCGAACATCCGCTGCGGCAAAAGGCCATCGCGGTCATTGTGCCGCGTCACCCCGAGCGCTGGGATTCGACTGTGGACGCCGCCCGCGCGGGTGGCTTTAGCGTGGCGCGACGCACCGATGCGGACATTCCGGCGGATACGGAGGTGATCGTGGGCGACAGCATGGGCGAAATGCT
>JBDSYI010000485.1:0-2096 GCA_039925745.1 Casimicrobium sp.
GGCGGATTCTCACTCAAAGTCGAGCGGCGGGGTGTAATTGAGATAGTAGCTGGGTCGGTGTTTTCCAGTTGAGGCACTCGCGTGGTCGGTGGTTGAGTTGGTGCTCGACGTGGGCAACGAACTCGGGGGTCACGTTGCCGATTAACTTGCCCTTCGGGATGTAGAAGCGGATCAAGCCGTTGGTGTTTTCAACGGTGGGTTTCTGCCAGGGGCGGTGCGGTTGGCACGGATAAATCGTCACCCCTTTAAGCTTCGGTAGCTGGGAGAATTCGACCCCCTGATCGGGGATCAGGGCGATCAGCGGTAGTTGCTGGGCGCGCATGCGCTCTTTGACCCAGTCGAGCACGCTTTGCGCACGGGTGTTCTTCAGCCACCCGATCAGGGTGTATCGGGTATGGCGGCAGGTGGCCACCACCAGGCGCTTGCGCTCGCCCTTGGGGGAGCCGAGCGAATCGATCTCCATGTAGAGCGAGGTGGTGCGCTCGGTGAGCGCTGCCGGACGCTCCTCCACGCGCTTGCAGTCGAGTACCCACGCGTTCGGGGCACGGCGTTGATCGATCGCCTTCTGCGCTCGCTGTGCGTAGCGGCGCAGCCGGATGCCCGGGTAGCGGGTCCGATTTCTCCAGCCCAGTGGCTTGGCCACCCGATACAGTGTCGAGCGGCTGGGTAGCTTCGGTGACGGGCCGTAAGCCTCAATGTCGTGGCGCAACCCGCCGACCGCTTGTGCCAGCGAGTGTTGGTTGAGCAAGCGCGGGCAGAGCTCAGCAAACACCGGGTCGGTGAGCGACCAGCGCTCGGCGTTCTTGGCGCTACGGGCTCGGGCGGCCCTGCGATCAGCCATCAATGCGTCGGCGAGTTGCGCGGCGGTGGGCACTTGGGTTGACGCAAATTGTGCCGCCAGACGGCGCATCCGCGCCCAAGCGTTGGAGACGGTGCTGCGTGCGCGCGAGAGCTCGCGGGCAATTGCCCGCGAACTCTCGCCACGGCGAGCAAGTGTCACGATGATGCACAATTCAGCGCGCTGGAGGGGTGTGTATCCCTTCATAGGTCAAGCCTTTCAGTCTTAGAAGAACCGAAAGACTAGCCGCTGAAGCGCTCACTTCTCCAGTCTTTCCGCTTCACCTGAAGTGCTTCACTTCGTTTGGGATTCCGCCAAAATGCGTCTAGCCCAAGTGCAGTCGTATTTTTACGCAAAAGCTGATCGTTAAATTCGATCCCCACGGTCATACAAAACCCATCACTTAACTTCCGCCACTTTCAAACTCCCCCGCACCGTAACCGTCACCCGATCCCGCTCTTCGCCCGCTTGATTGAGCAATCGAATCGTGCAATTTCCTGCGCTGGGTGACCAGAAGCCGTTTCCTTCGGCGCAGCCGAGCGACTCGCCGTTGACCTCCCAACAATTGGCCTGCGCCAGATCGCCGCTTTTCAATGCGACGCGTTGATTTTTAATCGGAATATCGGGGTCGAGCGCGATGATGGTGCCGTCGGTGGGCATGACGATGCGCGCGCCGGCGCCGCTGGCTTGGCGCGCGGCCACTTGCATCGGCAGAGTGCTGTTCGGCTCCGTGCCACGTACGAACCATTCGTCGCGTGAGGCTTCGACGTGCTCCTTGGAACCGTCGGAAAATGTGACTCTGCGTTTGACCAGCGTAGCGGGCGCCGGTGGCTCGTGGCTCACGCCGTAGCGCGCCGCTGCCGCCTCCATCACATCGGCCCAGATCGGCCCGGCACCGGTGATGCCGGTGACGCTGTGCATCGGTGCGCCGCTGGCGTTCCCGACCCACACGCCGACGGTGACGCGGGTGTTGAAGCCCATCGTCCAGTTGTCGCGCATGTCTTTGCTGGTGCCTGTTTTAACCGCGGCCCAATGTGACAGCGCGAGCGGATTGTCGAAGCCAAACGTGACGTAGCGCGCGCCACGATCAGCGAGGATATCGGCGATGATCCACGCGCTTGATTCGGAGAACAAACGTCTGCTTTCAGCGCGTGTGTTGCTGCCCATGACGAACGTACTTGGTCGCCACACGCCGCCATTGGCAATCGCACGATAGGCATTGGTGAGTTCGAGCACCGACACGTCCGCGCTGCCAAGC
>JBDSYI010000486.1:0-6422 GCA_039925745.1 Casimicrobium sp.
AGCGTGACTTGCGCGCCGGCGTCGGCGCACGCCTGAGCGAGCGCGTAGCCCATCTTTCCGCTGGAATGATTGGTGATGACGCGCACCGGGTCGATGGCTTCCTGCGTGGGACCGGCGGTGATGAGCACGCGTTTGCCTGCGAGCAATTTGGGCTGCGCCCAGGCGTCGAGCGCGGCCATGATTTCGTTAGGCTCAAGCATGCGGCCATCGCCGATTTCGCCGCAGGCCTGATCGCCGTTGCCGGGACCGATGACGTGAACGCCGTCGGCTTTGAGCGTGGCGACGTTTCGCTGCGTGGCAGGGTTTTGCCACATCTGCAAATTCATGGCGGGCGCGACGATCAGCGGGATGGTGCGCGCCAAAACAGTGGTGGCGAGCAGATCGTCGCTGCGGCCATGAACGAGGCGAGCCAGGAAATCGGCCGAGGCGGGCGCGATCAGCATCACGTCGTTGTTGCGCGTGAGCTCGATGTGCGCCATTCCGTTGTCGGGCCGCGGGTCCCACAAATCGCTGAATACGGGATGACCGGAGAGCGCCTGAAAGGTCGCGGGGCCAACGAATTCACGGGCGGCAGCAGTCATGGCGACGGTGACTTCGCGCCCCGATTTGACCAGCAGTCGCGTCAGTTCAGCAGATTTGTAAGCGGCGATGCCGCCGGTGATGCCGAGCAGGATGCGGCGCGTGGGTTTGACAGTGGCTTGCATGTAGAAAGTGTAGTCGCGGCAACGGCGTGCGTGCGCGACTGCGGCCATCTAGCCGATACAGCTATACACTGAAAACACCGTTAAATATGGCGTGAAAGCCCATTATGCGATAAGTCGATATTCGTAAAAATAGAGCTTTACCCCAAGCAAAATAGTGCTTTCGGCGAAAAGCTGATTACTCTCGGTGCTCACCAATGCGAACCACTTTCAGCGCGTTGGTGCCGCCGCTTTTGCCCATCGGCTCGCCGCACGACAGGACAATCAAATCGCCTTCGCCCACTGCGCCGCGCGAGGTGAGCGCGTTCTCGGCTGCCAGCAGCGCGTTCTCACGGTCCGAATCAAATGGCACGACGACCGGGCGCACGCCGCGATACAGTGCCGCGCGACGTGCTGATCTGACTTCTGGCGTCAGCGCGTAAATCGGCACGCCGCTGTCGTGGCGGCTCATCCATAGCGCGGTGGAGCCGGATTGCGACAGCGCGGCGATGGCCTTCGCTTTCAGGTGAAACGCGGTGAACAGCGATGCCATCGCGATGGCCTGATCGACGCGCACGAACTGCTGGTGAATGAAATCGCTGTCCAGTTCGTAATCCTGCGAGCGTTCGGCGGCGAGGGCAATCGCGGTCATGGTGCGGATGGTTTCTACCGGATATTTGCCGGTCGCCGATTCCGCTGAGAGCATAACGGCGTCGGTGCCGTCGAGCACCGCGTTGGCCACGTCGCTCACTTCGGCGCGCGTTGGCACCGGCGCCGTGATCATGCTCTCCATCATTTGCGTGGCAGTGATGGTGAGCTTGTTGCGATCACGCGCACGCTTGATCATGCGCTTTTGCAGAGCAGGCACGGCGGCGTTGCCAACCTCAATCGCAAGATCACCGCGTGCGACCATGATGCCGTCGCTGGCGTCGATGATCTCGTCCAGTGTTTCGGGCACGATGGCTTCAGCCCGCTCGATTTTGGCGATGAGTTTGGCTTTGCCGCCGCACGCGTTAAGAATGGTGCGCGCGGTTTGCATATCGTTCGCACTTTTGGGGAACGAGATTGCAAGGTAGTCAACATCAATGGCGACGGCGATTTTGATGTCATCTAAATCTTTGGCGGGCAGGGCTGTCGCGGTCAGGCCGCCGCCCATTTTGTTGATGCCCTTGTTGTTTGACAGTTCGCCGCCGAGCTCGATGATGGTGTGCACCTTGTCACCGATCACCTTGACGACTCGCAACTGGATCAAACCGTCGGAAAGCAGCAAGGTGTCGCCGCTTTTGACGTCTTGTGGCAATTCCTTGTAGTCGAGGCTGGCCTGTTGCGAGTTCGATACGGGCGCTTTGTTATCGAGCGCGGCATCAAGTAAAAACGGCTCGCCTGTGATGAGCATCGCTTTACCGTTCTCGAATTTACCGACGCGGATTTTTGGCCCTTGAAGATCGCCCATGATGGCGACCTCGCGACCCACGCGGGCCGCAGCTTCTCGTACGCGCGCGGCACGCCCAGCGTGATCCTCGGCGGTGCCGTGTGAAAAATTAAGACGGAAGCAATCACATCCCGCCTCAATCATGGCGGCAATGATGTCAACGGTGTCGCTCGCGGGGCCGAGTGTGGCAACTATTTTGGTGGCTTTCATACGGAGAAGTGTAGTCCCCGTATGTCGCTGTAGTGTTGCGTAGTTTCGAGGTTATGGGTTCTATAACCGTAACCGCATACCGGCGCTACTCCTGACAATCACCCGCACGCACCGCAGAAATCATTTCCTTGCGATGTTGTTTGTCACCGAACTTGGTACCGATTGTCTCAACTTGCGCGGTGTATTCGCCGGGGTTCACGATGGTGATGATCGTGGTGTTTTCACCCGAGATGCCGGGCAGACGGCAGGTGGCGTGAACGCTGTATTTGTTGTCGGCGACCTTGGTCGTCTCGGTCTTGCACAGAAAACTTGCGACGCGCAAGGTGCGTGAAATTTCTTTTTTTGGGCTGGCGCAATATTCGCTGTTGCGCGTTTCGTATTCGACCGGCGTGAGGTCGAGCTTTTCCATCTTGCGCTCGACCTTCCACAAACCGGGTTTCAATTGATCGAGCGGAATGGCGTCGATTGCGAATGTTGGAGTCACCGCGAACACGGCTATCAGCGCGACGCAAGGTAAAAAGTATTTATTCATTGCACATTAACGCACGAACGTTAAGGGTGTTGACGAATGCGACGCTACGCTTACTCCACCACGCGCAGTTTGATGTCATCTACCCAGCCCGTGCCTTCATCAAGCAACATGACGCCGAGTTTGAGCTCGTAAGCATCCGCAGGTAATTTAAAGCGAACGGCGGAGCGTTTCCAGCCAGCTTTGCCGGTCACCGGCGTGCTGCGAATCTGCTCCAGGATGGCGTTGCGACTTTCGACGTTGACGGTGAGCAACCAGCCTTCCGGGCCCACGTCGTCGCCCTTCATCGACGCCGAAAACTCGAGCGTTTTACCCGCATGTTCGGCGACAATGATGCCCTGATTGATCATGCCGAACGCTTGCGGGCTGATGCGTTTGATGCGGTAGCTCGCCTTGCCTTCGCTGGCGGTTTCGGTGTCCACAGCCCATTCGTAATTGCGAACAGGGCCGGTGTGCTGCGATGGAAACCAGCCCGGTGCGCGCGCGCCGTGTGCGGGTTCCTCGAAACTTGGATTGACCAGTTTGATATCAACCGGCGCAGCGGATGCGGCGCCAATGAGCAATAGCGCAGTGAAAAGCGCTAATTTTTTGATCGACTTAGGCATCGGTAACCGCTCCCTTGCTTGCGCTCGACGCAAGTTTCGCGAACTTGTACATCACGCCCTTTTTGTACTTCATCGGCGGCGCGACCCATTTAGCCATCCGTGCGGCAATCTTGGCTTCGTCCACGTTGAGTTGCAATAATAATTTGTGCGCGTCAACGGTGATTGAATCGCCTTCTTCAACGATGCAAAGCAGGCCACCCACTTGGGCTTCAGGCGAAATGTGGCCCACCACCATGCCCCAGGTGCCGCCTGAAAATCGCCCGTCGGTAATCAGGGCGACGGTTTCGCCCATGCCTTTGCCGATAATCGCGCTGGTCGGTGCAAGCATTTCGCGCATGCCAGGTCCGCCTTTTGGACCTTCGTAGCGCAGCACCAACACGTCGCCGTCCTTGATCTTGTCGGCCATGATCGCGTCCATGCATTCGGGCTCGCTGTTGAACACGCGTGCCGGACCCGTGAGCACCGGATTTTTCAGGCCAGTAATCTTGGCGACGCAACCTTCTGGGGACAAATTCCCCTTCAAAATCGCGAGGTGGCCCTCTTTGTACATTGGGTTGTCGGGTTGACGGATTACGTCCTGCGTCGTGGCGGGCAGATCAGGCACTTTCGCCAATTCTTCGGCCATCGTTTTGCCGGTAATCGTCATGCAATCGCCGTGCAACACGCCCATATTCAGCAGCATTTTGAGCACTTGCGGCACGCCGCCGACCGCGTGCAAATCGGTCATCACGTATTGTCCCGACGGTTTCAGGTCACAGAGCACCGGAACCTTCTTGCGCATGCGCTCAAAATCGTCAATCGTCCACTCAACATCCGCCGCATGCGTGATCGCCAAAAAGTGCAGCACTGCGTTGGTCGAACCGCCCGTGGCCATGATCAGCGCGACGGCGTTTTCAATGGATTTTTTGGTGATGATATCGAGCGGTTTCAGATTATTTTTGATCGCGTCAAGCAGTACACGACTGGAGTCGGCCACGCTGTCGGACTTCTCCTGATCCGGGTTCGCCATCGAGGAAGAACCAAGCAGGCTCATGCCCAACGCTTCGAACGACGACGACATCGTGTTAGCTGTATACATGCCGCCGCACGCGCCGTGCGTGGGGCAAGCGTTTTTCTCGATGCCGATGAAATCTTCTTCGGAAATCGTGCCCGCGGCCATTTTGCCGACGGCCTCAAACGGCGACACGATGGTCAGCGCCTGACCTTTCCAGTTGCCGGGCTTGATGGTGCCGCCGTAGCAATAAATCGCGGGAATATTCATTCGACACATTGCGATCATGCCGCCGGGCATATTTTTGTCGCAACCGCCGAGCACCAGCACGCCGTCCATCATCTGGCTTTGGGTGGCGGTTTCGATGGCGTCGGCGATCACTTCACGTGACACCAGCGAATATTTCATGCCCTCAGTGCCCATGCTGATGCCGTCGGTCACGGTGATCACACCGAACATTTGCGGCATGCCACCCGCAGCACTGATCGCGGTCACCGCGCGATCAGCCAGCGGCTGAATGCCCGCATTGCAAGGGTTCATCGTGCTGTGACCGTTGGCGACGCCGACGATCGGTTTGTCGAAATCGTTGTCGCCAAAGCCAACGGCGCGAAGCATTGAGCGATTAGGCGAACGGGCGATGCCCGCGGTGATTATTTTGCTGCGGCGATTGAAGCTCATAGGTGCACTCGAAAGACTCTAAACGGTTTACAGGCGGGATTTGTCAAAGCGATGACAAATGCAGATTAGGAATATTTTAGGCCGCACTACACTTAGCTACTATGCTCATCCATCCTGATATTGATCCCATTGCCCTACAGATTGGCCCGCTCGCCATTCGCTGGTATGGCCTGACTTACCTTGTGGCATTCGTGCTCTTCATGTTGCTCGGTCAGTACCGCGCCCGTAAACAGCTCTTGCAGGGCTGGAAACCGGCGGATGTCGACGAATTACTGTTGTACGGCATTTTGGGCGTGGTTTTGGGTGGGCGCATAGGCTATTGCCTGTTCTACAAGCCCGGCTATTACCTGAGCAATCCGCTCGAGATTTTTGCTGTGTGGCAGGGTGGCATGAGCTTTCATGGGGGCCTGCTCGGTGTAATTATTGCGATGTGGTTGTACGCACGGCGCACCGAGCGAAAGTTATTGCGGGTCATGGATTTTGTCGCGCCGCTGGTACCGCTGGGTCTGGCGTCGGGCCGTATCGGCAACTTTATCAACGCCGAACTCCCAGGCCGCGCGGCCGATCCGTCATTGCCGTGGGCCATGATTTTTCCGACCGTGGACAACATCCCACGCCATCCCTCGCAGCTTTACCAATTTGCACTGGAGGGCGTGCTGCTGTTCATTATTTTGTGGATTTATTCCAGCAAACCTCGCGCACTGGGACGCGTTTCAGGAGCATTTCTGGTCGGCTACGGCGTCCTGCGCTCCACCGCAGAGTTTTTCCGCGAACCGGACGCTTTCCTTGGTTTTCTGTCGTTTGGGATGACGATGGGGCAGTGGCTATGTGTGCCGATGATTTTGATTGGAAGCTGGCTACTTTTGCGGCCAGTCAATCCACGCGCCTGAACTCGCCGTCCATCACTTTTGGACCGCTCGGCACGGTTGCGGCGGAGGCGGGCTGTGGCGTTGCGCGGCTGGGGATTAGTAGCAGACACAGTGCGAAAATATCGCTCATAAAGCCGGGAAAGAGGAAAAGCACGGCGGCGAGCAAACGGCGACCGCTGTCGAAAACCACGCCGGGTAGTGACATACTTTGCAAGGCGTTCCCAAAACGCGCTTTGAGTGTGCTGGTTTCGCGCTTCATGAGCAAAAAGCCGAAGACGAATCCGGGTATGAACAGCAGCAAAGCAGGAACATCGAGCGATTCGGCGAACCGGATCGTCGCGTAGATGTCCAATATGGGCAAAACCAACAAAATTCCAAGTAAAACGAGTGGCATGAACATCTCCAGCGCCTGCGCTTCCAGCAATCTC
>JBDSYI010000487.1:0-4371 GCA_039925745.1 Casimicrobium sp.
TGCGCTGACGCGCTATTACAGGCGGCACGGCGCATGTGTGATTCGCCGCAGGACTTATTCATGGCGGAATTGTCGACGATTGCCGAGCGCGCAGGCATCGTGTTAGCGACTTGGCGCAATGAAACGATTGCCCGCAGCCGGGTTTTCGTCCTTTAGACGTGCTTAAAGTCGTCGATACTCGCCCAACTGACGACATTTAGATTTAAGATACCTCTGATAAGCAGTAAAAGTATTGTGTTTCACTCGATAAGTCCGTTTTGACGCGAGAAAATTGAGGGTCATGAACGCAGCTTCGCTCTCGTCCCCCATCCGGGTTGTTGTTGCGGACGATCATCCGATTGTTTTGGTCGGACTCGTTGCACTTCTCTCCTCGGATCGTGGCATCCGCATCGTCGGTCAAGCCGAAGACGGGCAACAGGCTGTAGAGCTCATCCGCCAAGGCGGCGTTGATGTCCTGTTGCTGGACTTGGCTATGCCAGGACGCGCCGGGCTCTCTCTGCTGCGCCAACTGCTCGACGAGGGCACCGACCTACGCGTCATCGTTTTCACCGCCTATGACCCGGCGTCCCATAAAGATCGCTCGCTCGCCATCGGCGCGTCCGCGTATCTGGCTAAAGGCATTGCGCCGCAACAAATCATCGAGACAGTGCACGACGTCATGCTGCGCCCGGTGCCGAAGCGGGCTGCCGGCGGCGATGACGCGCCACATAATCAACTCTCGCCGCGCCAATTCGATATCTTCATGCGCCTCGTTCGTGGCGAATCGGTTACTCACGTCGCGAAGGATTTGCACTTGAGCGTGAAGACCGTCAGCACACACAAAGTCACCTTGCAAAAGCGTCTTGGCGCAAACTCAGTGGTTGATCTCGTGCGCTATTCTGTAAACCATCACCTGGTGCCCGCAAACGCGTGATTTTCCGCAGGTTTGCGATATTCGGCTTTGCACCGAAATAACGAATGGTTGGGGTATCGGCCGCAGCACGTTGATCAGCCACAGCGGCCGTTCGCTATCGCTGCATCCCGTGACTGGTTGAACCGGCGGTTTTCGCCATTGCAACTCCCAGCTCGCTTGGCTGCGTCCTGTGTTGATATCGCGTAGCCTGCGCTGACGGTGCTTTCGGCGGGTACAGCCCGTCGTAGGTTTGGCTCAGTGCGCGATCCCGCTAGTGCAGTTCCATATAAGCTGCATTCACCGCTGTACCGAGCCGTTCCATATCCACCAGAAAATCCGCAAGGTATCGTTTAAGTCCGTAGTCGAACACCTCATCCACGGTGCCGTAGCGCAACTTGGCGTTAATCTCTGAGGCGATGCGGCGCGGGATGCGGCCGCTGTCTTTCGGCAGATCGTCGAGACACTTTGTGGCTTCGTCCATGCAGTAGCGCAGTGAGCGCGGGAGCATGGCGTCGAAGATCATGATCTCTGCGACGCGCCGTGCGTCGATGACGTCGTGATAGGTGTCGCGATACGCATCGAGCGCGGAAATTGAGCGCAATACCGCCGATAGACGGTAGTAGTCGGTTTCTTTGTCCACTTCTTTTTCTTCAAACGAATCGGGTGCTTCCTCTGCGTATTTCACGTTCAGGATGCGGGCTGTGTTGTCCGCGCGTTCGATGAAGGTGCCGAGGCGCGTGAAGTGATACGGCTGATCTCGGCGCGCGGTGGCGAAGGTAACGCCGCGGAAGAGGTGCGAGCGCTCTTTGACCCATTCAAAGAATTCATTACCGGTCAGCATTGGGTCGATGTTCTTCGCCTGTTCCTGAAACAGGATCCAGGTGTCGTTAATGTTTTCCCACATCTCGCTGGTGATCGAACCACGTACCGCGCGTGCGTTTTCGCGCGTCGCTTCGATGCAGTTGCGAATCGATGACGGATGCTTTTTGTCCCACGCCAGAAACGCGATCACGTTGGCATAGGTGGCTGTGAGTTTTGTTTCGGCGAATTCGGCCTGCGCTTCGGTGATGACGATCGGCGTCATCGCGCCGCCGGAATCGGCCGAGCGATCAAGCATCGCGAGCGACTGCGTGACATCCAGAATACGTGCCATGTTTTCCGAGCGCTCCAGATAGCGGCTCATCCAGTAGAGGTGGGAGGCAACGCGACTCAGCATGGTTATTTGCTCTCCGATGCGTTGACCGCAGGGTCTTCCTCGTCGCCAAGTACCCAGGTATCTTTGGTGCCACCGCCCTGCGACGAATTCACCACGAGAGAGCCTTCACGCAGCGCCACGCGCGTAAGGCCACCGGGCACCATTCGAACCTCACGTCCGGTCAATACAAAGGGTCGCAAATCAATGTGACGCGGCGCGATGCCCGCCTCAACAAACGTCGGGCAGCTTGACAACGACAGTGTCGGCTGCGCGATGTAGTTACTTGGATTGGCCTTAACAGTCAGCGCAAAGTCTTCCACCTCTTTCGCGGTGGCGGCGGGCCCAACCAGCATGCCGTAGCCGCCAGCGCCGTGAACTTCTTTCACCACCAGATCTTTCATGTTTGCCAGCACGTACGACAGATCGCTGGGCTTTCTGCACTGGTACGTCTGCACGTTGTTCAAAATCGGCTCTTCATCAAGGTAGAACTTGATCATGTCGGGCACATACGGATAGATCGATTTGTCATCAGCGACGCCGGTGCCGATCGCGTTGCAGATCACGATGTTGCCCTTCGCGTATGCCTGAAACAGGCCCGGCACGCCGAGCGCTGAGTCGGGATTGAAAGCGAGCGGATCGAGGAACGTGTCATCGAGCCTGCGATACATCACATCGACGCGCTGCGGACCGTTGGTGCTGCGCATGTAGACGTAATCGTCCTTCACAAACAGATCCTGTCCCTCAACCAGTTCGATGCCCATTTGCTGCGCGAGGAACGTGTGCTCAAAGTACGCGCTATTAAAACGACCGGGCGTCAACAGCACCACTTTCGGGTTATCAATATCGGTGGATTCGCGCAGCGTTTGCAACAGCATCGCCGGGTAATGTTCCACCGGACGCACCGTTTGCTTGAGGAAAAGCTCGGGGAACAACCGCATCATCATCTTGCGATTCATGAGCATGTACGACACGCCAGACGGCACACGCAGGTTGTCTTCCAGCACGTAGAACTTGCCGTCGTTGTTCCTCACGATGTCCACGCCGGTGATCGACGCATAGGTGTCGTGCGGCACTTTCACGCCAATCATCTTGGTCTGAAACTGTGAATTGCCTTCGATCTGATCACGCGGAATGAGACCCGCTTTCAGGATCGCCTGATCGTGATAAATGTCGGCGAGAAACTTGTTAATCGCCGTCACCCGCTGCGTTAATCCGCGCTCAAGGTAGGTCCAGTCGTCAGCGGTGATGATGCGCGGAATCACGTCGGATGGAATAAGCCGTTCAGTGCCACCTTCTGCGCCGTACACAGTAAATGTGATGCCAATCCGACGGAACAGCAGATCGGCTTGCGCGCGACGATGAGTGAGCGAGGCTGACGGCGTGTCGGCAAGCCAATTGCCGTAGGGGACGTAATGTGGACGCGCGTCCAGTGTTTGCGCGTTCGCCTGAGACTGCGACTGGCTCTGCCCGCCGAATTGCTGAAGCTGCATCTGAAACTGCGTTTGCTGTTGATGCGGGCTCGCTTCCGACCAAGCGAGCATTTCATCGAAATGTGAAAACGGAGGCGGTTTGATTGCATGCATAAGCAGAAGTGGGCTGTTTTGAACTAAGGAACTAGGGAATAGTAAAGGGGCAAATGTGGCGCGTCTTTGGTGCAATAGTAAGCAAACCGTGTGCCGTTGTCTTTTGCTTGGGCAGGGAACGATTTACCGGAGCAAAACCGTGGGCCATTTGCGCAATAGCTTTTTGCTGAAATGACGTTTTTACAGGAGCTGAAGCGTTTTTATCGCAAAAGTCGACAAATGACGAAATGGCGACGCAGCCCATGCACACGCGTCGTAAAACGAAAAAGTTGTTTAGTTAAAGAGCGTAGCCTATCGGCGACATTCACGGAATTCTGCAGGATTGCTGGCGGCCGCCCGATTTCGCGAAACTGATGTTAGCTAGCGGCTCGCACAGCACAGATTGTGAGCCTTGCCCGTAATCGTGAACATAGGGTGAGGCAGCGGTACGATCAGTATCGCAAATGCGCCGACGCGGTTGGCGAATTTCATTGTGCCTTTTATCGACCGCGGTTCACGTGGACATCAAGGTAGCGGAGTGTGAACAGTCGCCACTTCAGGATGTAGGGCGGTGCCAAGAAAGTGTCGCCACCGTCTACCGCTTCAAATCTACTTCCGTACCGCTTCGCGCTCGAGCGCGTCGAGACGATTTTGTAGCGCTTGAATCCGACTTTGTAAGGCGCCAACATTAACGAAGGTCACGTTTTCCGCAGGAGCGTCGA
>JBDSYI010000488.1:0-10591 GCA_039925745.1 Casimicrobium sp.
GCTTGAAAGCTGATCGAACAGTTTTTATATGCGGCAAATGGTATTAACGAGCCGGACCCTGTGATTCGGTCCATTTGCGACGGCGCAAAAACACTGAAACCGGCAATATCACCGCCGCAATTAACAACGGAATCCAGAGCAAAAAGTATGGCGGCGCGTGTCGCTCTGGGGTGAACCGTGCCCGCACCGTCGCGTTCGGATCCTTGTCACCCGTCCACACCGTCGTCGGTGCCGCAGCCGCCAGAATCGCGGGCAATGCGGCCCGGCACGCCTGCATCGTCAGGTAAGGCACTTTGTTGTACTCAATGTCGAGCATCTGCCCGGGCACCTGTTGAGGTTCGCACTTTTCGAGCAAACACGTGACCTGCGTCGGACGGGGTTGCGTCGATTGACTGGGAAATTCGTAGCCAATCGCCATGTATGGTCCGACCACGACAATCGATCTTCCGGGACGCTCAAAGCAGGCGGCGCTGACGAACTTGCCGGTGACTGCCACGGGATTTGGAAAATCGTGTGTCATGTTGTCGTGCCAGAACGCGGCCCCGCCCGCAGCAACCAGCGCAAGCGCGATGAACTCCGCGGCGAAGCCACGCCGGGTTCGCTCCAGATTGTTTCTGCTGGTCGCCGCCACAGTCGTGTCGTTTCGATGCGCGTCCGGGTCAATACTCAACACGAATTCGTCGCCCGCAACCACAGTTGCGTGGAGCGCGACCGGTGTCTCAGCAGTCTGACGCGCGCGGCGACGACCAAACAGGTAGTCAACGAGCAGGAACACAACGATGAGCGCTGGTGCCGCGACCATTCGGTATTGAAAAATTTCGTGTTCGTCGAGGCGGGCCATGTCGACCCCCGACAGCGCGATGATGATGATCTCGATGCCGAGCACGACAATCCCCACCTTCGCTACCTTGATCGCATAGTCGAAAGCGGCAAACGCTGTTTCGCCGCGCGGCGCGGGCGTTGCCGCGCCGGTATCGGGTTTCTTTGAGTCGCTGTCGATTGGCATGACTGGCTGAGTTTTCGGTGCTTGCCCGTCGTGGTGCGACGCGACCGCGGGCCCGACGAATCTATTGGCGTTTACGCTTTTGGATTGGCACCAAACCGATTCTGGCCAGGACTGCTATCGAGCACAAATAAAACGATCAGCACAATGGCGCCGATGAGCGGTATGAACGCGATCAGAAGCCACCAGCCACTGCGATCAGTGTCGTGCAGCCGACGCACGCCAACCGCGATGGAAGGGATCAAAATGGCGAGAGCGAAAATCGCGCCAATAATCCCGCCCGTGCCGAGCACGTAGTCCACGACACTCAGCACGATACCGATGATGAAATTGAACAAAACGAACATCCAGTATTCGCTACGTCGTGCGCGTCCGCCGAAATCGGCGTATTTCTTCAATGTTTGCAGGTATCCGTCCATGCGATCACTCCGTTCATTCGGTCGTTAAATTGATGGCTGTTGGCCGCGAGCGCGCGTGCCACAACCACAAGGACGTAAACAGGCTCGCAACTGCGCCTCGCTGCCTGCGTCAGCAACGCCTTACGCGTTTGCGACCTAGGGGGTGGGCCCAGATCAGGCCGCGACTGGCTCCAGCACGTGAATCACGCGATTGGCAACCATGTCTTTCACGCTCGCGCCATATGCCTTCATATGCGGGGCCACGGCGTGCGCCTGCAACGCAGCAAGGCTTGCCCATTTCTCCACCACTACGAACGTGTCTGGCCCTACGCTGTTTCGTGTCGGCGGCAAGTCCTTCGCGTCCACCGTCGCCCCGTACTCGATGCAGCCGTCCTCAGCGAGCACGGCGGTAACGTTGGCGTTAAACGCTGACAGGACTTTGTCCCTTTGGCCCGGCTGGGCGGTGATGAGAGCGATGACGTGGATCATTGGGTTCCTATGGGATGAGCTTGTGCCGGTTCGGCACTACGCTCGAATTGTGTCATTTCGAACTGTGACAGTCAGATTCAAAATAGTGACAGCTTTTTGCTGAAATGGCGTTTTACTGGGGCTGAATCGAATATTGGCGTTAATTCGACTTTTGGAAAAATGGCGTCTCAGCCCCGATAAAATATTGGCTTCAGCAAAAAGCTGATGGCTTCAAGTACGACGTCTGGGGAAGATGAAAGTCGCCGCGCCGTGAAACAATGGCGACATGCACGCAGAAATTCTTATCCCGAACCACGTTCCCATTGCCTACAGCACGCGGGGCGATCATGTTGAAAATGTGTTTTACGGCTCGATCGCCGTGGTCGATCGTTCCGGTACGCTGATCGCAAGCGTGGGTGACGTTGATGCTCCGATTTTCACCCGATCCGCGCTTAAACCGTTTCAGGCATTGCCTTTGGTGGCCAATCCGCGTTTCGCAGAATTCGGCCTGACGCCGAAAGAAATCGCACTCTTTTGCGCCAGCCACAACGGCGAGGCGATTCACGCCGAAACCGCTGAGCGCCTTCTCGCCAAAGTCGGTCTGACCGATGCGGCGCTGCAGTGCGGCAACCACGTTCCGTACTGGTACAGAACCAATGACGTGGCGCCCGAACCGGGCAAGCGCTGGAGTTCGCTGTTTCACAATTGCTCAGGCAAGCATTCCGGCATGTTGTTGCAGGCGAAATTGTTGTCGGCAGCGACTGACACCTATCTTGAGCCGGATAGCCCCGTGCAACTCGCGATTCGCGACGCGGTGGCCTATGCATGCGGCGAGCCTGATCCGGCGGCGATGGTGTCGGGTACGGACGGTTGCAGCGCGCCGAATTTCGCGGTGTCGCTCACCGCGCTGGCGCGCGCGTTTTCGTGGCTCGCTCGCGTAGACGACGATGCGCGCTACGGCAGCGCGCCGAGGCAACTGTTTGAAGCGATGGCCACGCATCCTGAGATGGTTTCAGGCGAAGGTCGCAATGATCTGGCGCTGGCGAAAGCTGGTCGCGGCGACTGGGCGAACAAAGTCGGCGCAGACGGGGTGCAGACGCTCGGCAGCCGTTCACGCGGCATTGGCATTGCAGCAAAGGTGAGCGATGGCAACCCGAAAGCGCTGATGTTGGCTTTTTGCAGCGTGCTGGAGCAGCTTGGAATGTTGGACGATGCGGCTCGCGCCGAGTTGAAAGTATGGATGGACGTGCCAATCAGGTCGGTGCGCGGCATTGAAGTCGGGCGCTTTCAGCCTTATGTAAATGGACTGTTGCTGCAGCGCAAAGCTGTTTGAAGCTGTACGGACAGCAAGAATTGTTCGGTGAACTTATTGATCACATGATCAGTCAATTGAAATACCGGACAAGTGCTCAGACCTTGCAGCTACGGCGAACAAAAATACTAAGGGATAAACGCTGATGAGCGACCGCGCGGTCGACCAGGAACTCGTAGAACGTGTCCAGGCAGGAGACAAGCGGGCATTCGACCTGCTCGTCCTCAAATATCAGCGCAAAGTGCAGCGTCTGGTATCCCGGTTTGTACGCGATTCTGGCGAGGTTGATGATGTCGTGCAGGAGGCCTTTATCAAGGCATATCGCGCGCTGCCGACCTTTCGCGGCGATGCCGCTTTCTACACATGGATTTACCGCATCGCGATTAACTGCGCCAAGAATTATTTGGCCAGTCCGGCGCGACGAATTGTGCCGCAAAGCGATTTGATGTCGGAAGACGACGATGATGCGGAATCTTTTGAACGCAACGACGGTCTACACGACGTTGCTACCCCGGATGCCGAATATGCCAGCAAGCAAATTGCGGAAGCGGTGAACCGTGCGATGGCGGCGCTGCCAGACGATTTACGGACGGCAGTGACACTTCGTGAAATTGAGGGCTTGAGTTACGAAGAGATCGCAGAGGCGATGGATTGTCCGATCGGAACGGTGCGCAGTCGCATCTTCCGGGCTCGAGAAGCAATCGCGACCGAACTGCGACCGATGCTTGGAACACGGGACGACAGGAGATGGTAAAGATGGACACCAAAATGAACACTGCGAACGCGTTGGCTTCGCCGGCGGCGTCGATGAACGCTGTGGCGTCTGATGCGACGCGCGAGCAAATCTCGCGTTGGCTGGACGGCGATATTGCATCCCACGAAATCGATCTTGCGATGAAGGTTTTGTCGCAGGAAGAGGGTCGCTATTGTTGGGCCGAGATGCACTTCGTTGGCGACTGTATTCGCGGGTTGGAGGACACCCCCGTGGGTTGTGCGGATCGACTCCGCATTGCGCTTGCTGGGGAGCCGGCCATCATTGCCCCGGCCGGCAAGCGATTGCGTGAGCAAAAGGCGATCAAGGAGAAGAGTCTGTTTAACGCCATGATCCACGTCGGTCGCGGCGGTCGGGCGTGGGCAACTGCTGCTGCCGTCGCCGCAGTTGGCTTTGTGGGTACTGTTGTCTATAACGATCAGGCGCCTTCGCAGCAGTTTGTGGCCGCTTCTCCGGACGCCACCAAGGGCCCGCCTGCATCCGCTCCCAATCCGATACTCACAAATTACTTGCAGGCACATCAGGAAAGCGCGGATTTTTCGAGCCTGTCGCCGATGCGTCAGTACATGCGTCCCGCCGTGATCGTTCAGGCGCAATAAGAGCCGCGACTGCGATGAGCACAACAAGCGAAGTAGAAAGAGATATCTCGTGGCATTGACGTACAAGGTTAGTAGGCTCACGCAAGCTGGCCAGCGCAGCGTGCGTGCGCTTCGCACGGCGCGTCGCTGGAAGCAATTGCCGATTCTCGCGGCGGCGCTCACAAGCGCACCTGTGGTGCTTGCTCAATGGCCAGTTTCGGCCGTTGGCGAGCCCCCCAATACGGCGGCAATGTCGCAAGCCGTGCCAAGCGTAGGGCAGATTTTGCAACAGGCCGCAAATGCTGCGGCGACATTGAATTACAGCGGCACCATCACTTACAAACGCCGTAGCGCCGAGGAAACCTCCCGCGTCGTTCATCTATTTGAGAACGGTGTCGAAATGGAGCGCGTGACCACCCTGGATGGCCCGCCGTTTGAGGTGGTTCGCCTGAATGACGAACTCACCTACTACCTCCCCGAACGCCGTGTTATGCGCATTGAACCCCGCACTGGACGGCAAGGATTTCCCTCGCTGTTGCCCCGGCAAATGACGACATTGGCTCAGCACTTTACGGTCAAGCGCCTCGAAATTGAGCGCGTGGCGGGACTAGACGCCCAAGTTTGGGAATTTGCGCCGAACGACGAATTTCGCTTTTGGCACAAGCTCTGGACAGAGCTTAAAACCGGACTCTGGTTGCGCGGTCGTGTGCTTGACGAAAATCGCAATGTGATCGAAGAGATTACCTTTAGCGACATCAAAATTGGCGGCAAGATTGACCGTGAACAAGTCAAATCAACGCTTGCCGACACTATTGCAAATTGGCGCGTCGACCGCAGGTTGCCAGTGAGTGCAATGAAAACGGACACCGGCTGGTTTGCCAAAGGCTTACCTGCTGGATTCGTAAAAATCAGCGAGAACTTTATGCGCGCTTTGCCCGGTCGCACCGAGCCTGTTTCGCAGCTGGTTTATTCGGACGGTTTGACATCGGTTTCGGTGTACGCCGCTCCTCTTTCAACGGGCGAGCTGCCTGTGCTCGGTGCCACGGTGCAAGGTAGTCATCAGGTATTTTCGCGTCAGGCCAATGATCAGTTGGTGACGGCCTTCGGCGATGCGCGACCAGCGGCGGTTAAAGCGATCGCCAGTTCGTTGATTCGTAAGTAAGTTCGCAAGTCTTTGAATCGTTTTTTTGTCATTCATACACTTCAAGTTTTCAGGAGTAAAACCGTGAATAAATCAATCATTGCCTCGCTGCTTGCGGTCGGCGCTCTCGGCGTCACCGTGGCCGCATTTACCACGCCGCATCTGCCCGCGCTGGCGCAGGCACAAGCCCTACCGGCCGCATCCGTGTCGCCGCAAGGGCTTCCGGATTTCGTTTCGTTATACGAGAACAACAGCCCGTCGGTGGTGTCCATCGCAGTTAGCACAACGATTGGCAAGAAGTCGTCAAAGTCGGGAGCCGAGGGTGGCGCGCCTGACAAAGAGGACATGGAAGAATTCTTCCGGCGCTACTTTGGACAGGGTGGTCAGGGTGGTCAAGGCGGCCCAGGTGGACGCGCGCCGCGTGAGCTTCGACGTCAGGGGGGGGGCTCCGGCTTCATCATCTCCAAAGACGGGTACATCATTACTAACAGCCACGTGGTTGAAGATGCTGACGAAGTGCTCGTCAAGCTCACTGACAAACGCGAGTTCAAGGCTAAAGTGATTGGTTCCGACAAGCGCTCGGACGTTGCGCTCATCAAGATTGATGCGAAAGATCTCCCGGCTGTGAAGATTGGCAATCCGGACCGCCTGCGTATTGGCGAATGGGTCGCGGCAATTGGCCAACCTTTGGGCTTCGAAAGCACGCTGACGACAGGCGTGGTGAGCGCTAAATCTCGCGCCAGTCGCGGTGCGGATACTACCGGCGATCTGGTGCCGTTTATTCAGCACGATGCCGCCGTGAACCCAGGTAACTCTGGTGGCCCGCTGTTCAACACTCGCGGCGAAGTCGTCGCGATCAACTCGATGATCGCCACGGTGAGCGGCGGATTTCAGGGCATCTCGTTTGCGATCCCAATTGATCTTGCGATGGATGTCGTGGGCCAACTGCGCGCCGGTGGCTCGGTTAAACGCGGGATGCTCGGTGTGCAGATCGGCGCTGTGAGTCGCGATCTCGCTGATGCGTTCGGTCTGCCCAAAGCTCAAGGCGCGTTGGTATCTAGCGTCAACAAAGGTAGCGCAGCCGAAAAAGCGGGCGTCAAAGAAGGCGACGTTGTGCTCAAGTTTAACGATCGTGTCGTAGACGATTCCCGAGACTTGCCACGTTATGTCACCTCGGCACGCCCTGGAACGCCGTCCACCATGCAAGTCTGGCGTGATGGAAAGACCGTGGATCTCACCGTAACGGTGGACGAGTACAAAGATCCGACCCAATTGGCGTCAGTAGATAAGCCGATGCCGAAGCCCGCTGCGGTTGACACGCCAGATACTAAAGAGGACCGGCTTGGCTTATCTTTGCGCGTACCAAACGAGAAGGAGCGTGGCGCAGCCAAGCTTGCTTCTGGCGGTGCCGTCGTCTCAGACGTTTCGGAGAAATCGTCAGTTCGTGCTTTGAACGAAGGCGACATCATCGTCGGCGTGACGCGCAAAGGCAGGTCCACCGCAGTCACGAGCCCGCTGCAACTCGCCGAATTGATCAAGGGCTCGGAGAAGGGCTCCACGTTGGCGTTCCGCGTTAAACGCGCAACTGATCGCACGGGCGGTGAATACAACGAGTTCTTCGCGCCAGAGAAACTGCCCGACTAGTTCCGACTGGAACACGCAAAGCCGCTAAAATCAGCGGTTAGCTTTGAGGAGGCCACGGAAGAAGCGACCAGCTTCAATCCGGTGGCCTTTTCCATTTTCACTATGCAGAATATACGTAATTTTTCCATCATCGCGCACATCGACCACGGCAAGTCCACCCTGGCGGATCGGTTCATCCATCGTTGTGGGGGGTTGTCCGATCGTGAAATGAGCGAGCAGGTGCTCGACTCGATGGATCTGGAAAAAGAGCGTGGTATCACGATCAAGGCACAGACGGCAGCTTTAACCTACGCGGCCAAAGACGGCATCGTCTACAACCTGAACCTGATCGATACTCCGGGCCACGTCGATTTTTCGTATGAAGTCTCGCGTTCGTTGTCGGCATGCGAAGGTGCTTTACTTGTAGTCGACGCGTCGCAAGGGGTCGAGGCGCAAACGGTCGCCAACTGCTATACGGCGATTGAGCTGGGCGTTGAAGTCGTCCCGGTGTTGAACAAAATTGACTTGCCAAGCGCCGATCCCGAGCGCGTCAAAGACGAGATCATGGATGTGGTCGGCGTTGATGCGTCCGATGCAGTGTTGTGTTCTGCCAAGACTGGAATCGGAATCGACGAAATTCTCGAAGCCTTGATCGCGAAAGTGCCTGCGCCGGCTGGCAATGTTGATGCGCCGCTGAAGGCGCTGATTATCGATAGCTGGTTTGATAACTATGTCGGCGTCGTCATGTTGGTTCGCGTGTTCGACGGTACGCTGAAGCCCAAAGAAAAAATTAATTTCATGGCGACCGGTCGCAACCACTTGTGTGAGCAAGTCGGTGTGTTCGCGCCGCGTTCGACGCAACGCGAATCGCTGTCAGCTGGGCAAGTGGGCTTCGTCATTGCCGGTATAAAAGAGCTGGATTCCGCCAAGGTAGGCGACACGATCACCCACGCGCAAAAGCCGGCCGCTGAAGCGTTGCCGGGTTTCAAAGAAGTCAAGCCACAGGTGTTTGCTGGTCTCTATCCGGTTGAGTCAAACCAGTACGAATCGCTGCGCGACGCGCTGGTTAAATTGAAGCTCAATGACTCGTCGCTGCATTACGAACCGGAAGTGTCGCAGGCGCTGGGTTTCGGCTTCCGTTGCGGATTTCTGGGGCTCTTGCACATGGATGTTGTGCAGGAGCGGCTGGAGCGCGAATACGATCAGGATCTGATCACGACCGCACCAACCGTGGTTTATCAAATCGTGCAGCGTGACGGCACGATCTTGAACATTGAAAACCCAGCCAAATTGCCTGATTTGTCTCGCGTTGAAGAGATTCGTGAACCGATTATTACCGCGACGATCCTGATGCCGCAAGAGTACGTCGGTGCGGTCATGGTGTTGTGTAACGAAAAGCGCGGCACCCAGGTCAACATGCAGTATTTGGGTCGGCAAGTGATGTTGACTTACGACATGCCAATGGCCGAAGTTGTGATGGACTTTTTCGACAAGTTGAAGAGTGTGTCGCGTGGCTACGCCTCGCTCGATTACGAATTCAAGGAGTTTCGCGCTGCCGATGTCGTCAAGCTTGACATCCTGATCAATGGTGAGAAAGTTGACGCCTTGTCATCGATGGTTCACCGTGCGCAAAGCGCTTATCGTGGTCGTCAGGTCGCAGCGAAGATGCGCGAGCTGATTCCCCGTCAGATGTATGACGTGGCGATTCAGGCGGCGATTGGCGCCACTATCATTGCGCGCGAAAGCCTCAAGGCGATGCGCAAGGACGTGCTTGCCAAATGCTACGGTGGAGATATTTCCCGTAAGCGCAAATTGCTCGACAAGCAGAAAGAAGGCAAGAAACGCATGAAATCGGTGGGCTCGGTTGAGATTCCGCAGGAAGCGTTTTTGGCAATTTTGCAAACGGGAGACAAGTAGTTCGCGCCTGCTGCATGCATTCCGCACCGCACGGCGCCATTTTGTCGCCTTGTGCTGCAATTTTTTTCCGCCAGCGTTACTGTAGCGTGGTCATCCTGAGTTTGGCGTAGGATCAGGTGACATATGACGCAGCGTCCACGATCACTGTCGGACGATCACCCCATTCTTCGCCAAGCTCGAAAATGACATATTGATGAAATACATTCCCTCTCTAGCGTTAGCCGTTCTCGTGATTACCGCCCTGCGCGGCGTGTTTACGGGTTCGCCGGTCAATTTCCCGTTATTGCTTCTGCTGGCCGTCGTGGTTTGTGGAGTTGCCTGGGCCACCGACAAATTTTTTCTGGCGAAGAAGCGCGCACCAGGCGAAATTCTTCATTGGGGCATCGAAGTCCCGGCTTCGATCTTCACCGTGTTGCTCGTGGTGTTTCTGCTGCGCTCGTTTTTAGCAGAGCCGTTTCGCATCCCTTCGAGTTCGATGCGGCCAGGCCTGGTAACCGGCGACTTCATCCTCGTGAATAAATTTTCATATGGCATTCGGCTCCCAGTGCTTGACCAAAAAGTCATCGACATTGGTACCCCGCATCGCGGCGATGTAGCTGTGTTTAAGGCGCCGCACGAACCCGAAAAGGACTACATCAAACGAATCATCGGCGTACCCGGCGACACGATTGTTTATAAGGACAAAAAGCTCACGCTCAATGGAGTTCCGGTGCCGCAAGTAGAAGACGGCACCTATAGCTACATGGAGTTCGGGCAGTTCCTGACCACGCTCAAATTCAAGGAAAAGCTTGGTGATCGCGAATATGCGATCGCTCAATTTCCGCAATTCCCCTCATTTATCGCAAACCAGAAATATCCTGGCACCCCCGTCCCAACTTGTGCGGATGACGGTAGCGTTGTGACCTGCAAAGTGCCGCCTGGACATTATTTTGCAATGGGTGACAACCGTGACAACAGCCTCGACGGCCGCTATTGGGGATTCGTGCCCGACACCCATTTGCGTGGCAAAGCGTTCTTTATCTGGTTTAACTGGGAAGATGTGTCGTCGTTTGCTTTCAAGCGAGTATTTCGCGGCATACAATAAAAGTTGGCCAACTTACTTCGCGACACGATATGAAATATCAACGTGGTCTTAGCCTTGTCGGATTCATTTTTCTTGCGGCTATCGTCGGTTTCGTCATGTTCACAACTTTTCGGTGCGTACCGGCGTGGACCGAGTATTTCTCATTGAAGAAAGTGCTACAAGCGACCGCTAATGAATTTAGCGTGGACGCGCAAGGACCGGCTATACGTGCCTCTTTTGATCGCCGCGCATATATTGACGATCTCCCCGTCAAGGGAGTCGATGTCGACATTAGTAAAGACAATGGAAAGATCGG
>JBDSYI010000489.1:0-10545 GCA_039925745.1 Casimicrobium sp.
CGATCACCGTGCCGTTGGAGAGGATCGCGATGTCTTCCAGCATCGCCTTGCGGCGGTCGCCGAAGCCCGGGGCCTTGACGGCCGTGGTCTTGAGGATGCCGCGCAGGTTGTTCACCACCAGGGTGGCAAGCGCCTCGCCATCGACGTCTTCGGCGATGATGAGGAGCGGGCGTCCCGCCTTGGCGACTTGTTCCAGCACCGGGAGGAGATCACGGATGTTGGAGATCTTCTTGTCGTGCAGGAGGATGAACGGATCCTCGAGCAGCGCGACCTGCTTGTCGGGGTTGTTGATGAAATAAGGCGAGAGATAGCCGCGGTCAAACTGCATGCCTTCAACGATGTCGAGCTCGTTTTCGAGTGACTTGCCGTCTTCAACCGTGATCACGCCTTCTTTGCCGACTTTTTCCATGGCGTCAGCAATGATCTTGCCGATGGATTCGTCGCTGTTGGCGGAGATCGAGCCGACCTGAGCGATTTCTTTGCTCGTGGTCGTGGCTTTCGATGCTTTTTTCAGCTCGGCGACGAGGGCGGTTACAGCCTTGTCGATGCCGCGTTTCAGGTCCATTGGGTTGATGCCCGCTGCGACGTATTTGAAGCCTTCGCGAACGATGGCTTGTGCAAGCACAGTGGCCGTCGTGGTGCCGTCACCGGCGTTGTCCGAAGTCTTCGACGCAACTTCTTTCACGAGCTGGGCGCCCATGTTTTGCAGTTTGTCTTTGAGTTCGATTTCTTTAGCGACCGATACGCCGTCTTTGGTGACGGTTGGTGCGCCGAACGAGCGCTCAAGCACCACGTTACGGCCCTTAGGACCGAGTGTGACTTTAACTGCGTTGGCGAGGATGTTGACACCCTCGATCATGCGGGCGCGTGCTTCACCGCCGAAAATAACTTCTTTAGCTGCCATGTGTATTCTCCTGGGCTTGCTGCGCCGAGCGATCGCTTCGTTGCCGTCGACCTCGTGTACTTGAGTACACGTCGGTCACCGGCGCCTTGCGCTCATCTCGGCTCGCTACGCCCGAAATTTGGTTTGAAATTAAATAAAAAATTGGGGAGTGTTCAAAATAAATATGGGGATGCCAGTCTAGGCGCCGGAGCCCGCCGCGTACTAAAGGTACGCAAGGGATCAGGCAACGACGCATGGCGCCCCAGATTTACTTTTGAACAACGGCCATGATGTCTTCTTCGCGCATGACCATCAGCTCGTCGCCGTCAACTTTGACGGTTTGGCCGGCGTATTTGCCGAACAACACTTTGTCGCCGACTTTGAGGTCAACCGCGTGGACTTTGCCGCTATCGTCGCGCTTGCCTGGACCGACTGCGAGCACTTCGCCTTGATCAGGCTTCTCGGTGGCGGTGTCGGGGATCACGATGCCGGAGGCGGTCTTACGCTCTTCTTCAAGACGTTTGACGATTACACGGTCGTGCAGGGGACGCAGTTTCATTGCCATAAATAGTTCTCCTTGAACTGTTCTGAATTTTGAAAACGGTGAGGGCCGCGCAGGTTTCCTGGCGGGAGGGTCAAATGCGTTTGGTGAACCAAAACAGGCGATTTGACCGAAGCGGGCGCTAACTTTTGAACCTATTTGCGTAAGTCGCGATTGTTAGCACTCGCCCCTGATGAGTGCTAATTATAGGGACCAAAGGCTGTATTTCAATGAGTGAAACACAGATTGGGTCAACAGCTTTTCTAGTAAATGACTATTACACCTGACTCAACTCAACAAAATGATTAATATCGACTTTGTTATTTTTCGACACTCAGCCCGCATGAACGCTGGATTCAAGTAAAAAGTTGATACAAAAAAGTGTTTGGCGATTGTCCCTCTCGTCGTCACGAGCGACTTGCTGCGATCACAGCTTTTTTGCCCTCTCAGGCCGCGCGTCGCCCAACAAATACCGCGCTCCGCTGCCCCTGGCTCCCGCCGCATCGGCCGGGTTGTACAGCTTGCACGACGTGAGTGACAAGCAACCGCAGCCAATGCAGGCAGCCAGCTGATCGCGCAGCGTTGTCAGCGCATGGATGCGCTCATCGAGCAACGGTCGCCAGCGTTTCGACAACCGGGTCCAATCGGCGCGAGTCGGCGTCCTCGAATCCGGCAAGTTGGCCAACGAATCGCGAATCTCTTCAAGCCGCAGCCCAACCGCTTGCGCCGCGCGAATAAACGCGACCCGTCGTAGCGCTTCACGGGCGTAACGCCGCTGCCCGCCTGGCCCGCGAACACTCGTCAACAGCGCCTCATCCTCATAAAAGCGCAGCGCACTGGCAGCTACGCCGGAGCGACGCGAGAGTTCACCGATGGTGAGCGGAAGGCTGGTTACGGGCATAGGATTCATTGAGCGTTTGTTTGCCGCAAGTTTGCAAAAGAGGATGTCCTTGACTTAAAGTTTACTTGAGGTTTTAGGCTTGCCTGTCAGTACAACCCCCAGCAAACATATGTCATCGCTCAACAGCCTCATCGATCGCGCGCAAAGCTTCGCTCCTACCTACAGCAAACGGCACCTGAGCAATCATCTTCCCATGGCGCTAGTGGCGCTGCACGCGCTCGGCGCGTCCGACGAACAGCTGGAACACGGGTTTGCACGGTTCAGTCAAAAGCTGGAGCCCATCACGCAGGACTCAGAAAGGCACCCTGACTGGACAGAATGTCGGGGACAACGCGAAGCATTCACGCAGGTGCGTGCGCAGCTCAGCCATGACATTTCGAAGCGCGGCATCGACGCGGCTCTACGGGCTGCACTTCCTTACCTGATTGACGGCGTCGGCGGCGCCGCGTTTCACGGTTTGCTGCGTACGGCGTCAGCAACGGTTGCCCGCCACAACGACGAGTTGGCGTCGGGACTCGCACACTGGGTCTGCTCGCACATGCCACTCGTGCCGAGCCTTGAACCCAACGCCACTGGCGAAACCTCCGCTTCGCCGCATAAACTTGGACTGCACGAATGGTTATCAGAGATCACCTCGTCACCTGTGCCATGGAAGTCGCCAGATGGCATGATCGCCAGTCTGATGCAGAACTGCGCCGCGAGCGAGTCGTTTCAGGCAACCGCAGCTCGCTTAAACGCGCACGATGGGACACTTCGTGAACTCGCCAACTTAGCGATAGGGCACTACCTGCGCAGTCGCAATTTCACCGTGCTGCACCTCGTCACTGGCTCGCACGCAATGCGCATATTGTTGCCCTATTTTGATGCGCCTATGGCAGCCGTGCACCACTTCGCCATTGCTTTCGCAGCGGGCGTCGCAGCCAGCGGCATTGACGCCGA
This sequence comes from Casimicrobium sp., assembly GCA_039925745.1. Taxonomy (GTDB): domain Bacteria; phylum Pseudomonadota; class Gammaproteobacteria; order Burkholderiales; family Casimicrobiaceae; genus Casimicrobium. The sequence continues at coordinate 3,265 of JBDSYI010000489.1, forward strand.
TGCGCCGCTTCTACCCAGCAACCCGCAGCATTGGCAAGCGCTCAAAGTCGCTGCCTGTAATGCGGATGACCAACATGTGATCAAGCTCGTCTACGCCTGCCATGAGGAATTTCTCGTGACGGGTGACGAGCGCTACCGATCCGCTGCCACTCTCGTGCTTGATCGCAATTGACGACGAACAGGCGGCGATTGCGCGATACTGCGCCCGACCCATGAGGAAGGAACCTTCGGCTATGAATTTGCGATTACTGCTGCCACGAATTACCTCCTCTGCGGCCGCGCTCTTTGTCGTTGCAACGCTGGCTGCGCCGGTTGCGCGATGCCCGTTCGATAACGAGTTGGTTTCCGCACAGCGCGAAGGCATGATGTATGCGCGCTACGCACTCAACGTTCGCGGCGCGCCACTCGTAGCCGCGACTGGATTTGCACCGGAACATGCCGCCGCCGTACAAGCCGCGATGGAATGCCCAAGCTGCTGGCCGCAACTGGACATCAACGGCAACGGCGGGTTTGATGCCACCGATGCGCTCATCATCGCACGCCACATCGCCGGGTTTCGCGATGCTGCGCTGACAGCGGGCGTGACGCTCACCGGAAGCCGCAACACGAGTGCGCTGGTGGAGAGTTTCATCACTGGCGGTTGCTCGGTCTCAACGCCTGCGGTGTTGCTGGCGGCCGGAGATATTGCTTACTGCCCGACGACGGTCGCCGCGTCAGGCGCGGCCGGGACGGCCGATGCGTTGCGTCGTGTGCCCGGCGTGCCAGTGCTGACGCTCGGTGACAATGCTTACGTGAGCGGTACGGCCGCAGAGTTTGCCAGTTGCTTCGCGCCGACCTGGGGCGTGGAATTGCCGCGCTTGCGACCTTCGGCCGGCAATCATGACTACGGCAACAGCGGCGCGGGTGGTGCCGAGCCGCTCGGATATCTCGGGTATTTCGGACGACTCGCAGGTGCGACGCCTCGCGGCTACTACAGTTTCGATCTCGGACAGTGGCACATCGTATCGCTCAACAGCAATATCAATGCGGCGGCGGGCTCAACACAGGAATTGTGGCTACGAGAGGATCTCGCCAATACCTCACGCAAATGCGTTTTGGCCTATTGGCACCATCCACTATTCACCTCTTCGCCGCGTGGCGACAATCCCAAAATGGCAGACGTCTGGCAAGCGCTGTCAGACTTCAAAGTGGACATTGTGCTCAACGGTCACGAACACAATTACGAACGCTTCGCGAAGCAGACGCGCACGGGGGTTGTCGCTGTCGATGGCATTCGGCAATTCATCATTGGCAGCGGCGGCATTGGCCACACCGCTGCGCTGATGCCGCTTAAGCCCAACAGCGAAGTATTCAACGGACTTACCTACGGTGTGCTCAAACTCACGCTGGAGACCAGCGCCTATACATGGGAGTTCTTGCCTGAATTGCCGGGCGTGGTGGTGGATTCGTCAACGGCCAGCGTGAGCTGTAACCGTACGTAGCGCATGCTGCCTATCGCTCACAGTCGTCGCGCGACGATAAAGGCGCAGAACTGTCCGCAGCTCAGTTTCGCGTCATCATTGTTGCGAAAATGGGATAAGCACCGCGATGTATTTGCTTCCGGAACTCGCCGTCACCGCCTCACGCTGTGACGCGTTGGCGACGCCACGCAACGCTTGCGAGCACCGCGCGGTAACAAGGGTCGTAAGGTTGCGAAAAAATGGACGCTCAATTTATTGATACGCTTCCACCGCTGCAACTCGTTTGGAAAGTATCTCAATATGAATCGTGCCGTCGCGCGCCTGGTCTGCGCTTTCGCATCTGGAATGGCCCTATTGGCGGGTGAGCTGAGTGCTGCGCCGCCGCCCATAGCTGCAAACATTTATCTCGAATCGATGACCTCTCCCGAGGTGCGTGACGCAATTAAGGCGGGTGCCACGACCATCATCATCCCGATTGGCGGCACCGAGCAGAACGGCCCGCACATGACGCTGGGCAAGCACAATGTTCGTGTGCATGCGCTCGCCGGACGCATCGCCGATGTGCTTAAAAACACACTGGTCGCACCGACGCTGGCCTATGTGCCTGAGGGCAGCATTTTGCCACCCGCTGCTCACATGAAATTCGCCGGTACGATCAGCATTTCTGATGAAGCATTTAAAAGTTTGCTGGATTCTGCAGCGCGCAGTTTTGCCCAACACGGATTCACAGACATTGTGTTTATTGGCGATCACGGCGGCTATCAAAGCCAGCTTGCCGCCGTCGCCGACGGCTTGAACAAGCGCTGGAAAGGCACGCCAGCCCGAGCCCATTTCATCGCGAGCTATTACCGTGCGAGCGCTGCGCCGTATTCAATCGTTCTGCGCGAAAAGGGGCTGACCGAAGCGCAGATCGGCGTTCACGCGGGCTCGGCTGACACCTCACTCATGCTGGCGGTTGATCCAGATCAAGTGCGCATCAATCGGATCAATGATGCGGCAGAGCCCAAACAGGGTGGCCTCGCCCACGGCGTAAACGGCGACCCACGCGCAGCGAGCGCAGCGCTAGGCCAGTTAGGCGTTGACGCAATGATCGCAGCCAGCGTCAATGAAATCCGCAAGGCACTCGCGGCAAAGCGCCCGTAATTGCCCTCTAGGCCGGTCGTGCCGATTTGTACGAAAATGTCGGCATGACACCCTATTCATCCTCTCTCCTGACCGCGGTCGCAGCGGCAGTCCTCACACTCGCGTTGCCAAGCGTCGCGCAAGCCCCGGCCGCCAGTGGCATCACCACGGTTCCCGGCATGCCGCCGGTCCTCGACGCGGCGAACCTTTACAGCGAAACACGCAGCGGCGTAATGAGTAAGGCCGTCGAAGGTGCTTTGTCGCGTGTTTACGTGCCGAATCGCAGCGATAACACGGTCTCCGTCATCAATCCGGCGACGCTCAAAGTCGTCGACAAATTTAAGGTCGGTATCAATCCGCAGCACGTCGTGCCGTCGTGGGATATGAATACGCTGTGGGTTGCCAACAACGCCGAGGGGCGCACCGATGGCAGCCTGACACCGATCAATCCGAAGACCGGCAAGCCTGGTGCGTCGATCCCGGTCGACGACCCGTACAACATGTATTGGTCGCCTGACGGCAAGTACGCGATTGTTGTGGCGGAAGCGTACAAACGGCTCGACTATCGCGACGCGCAAACGATGAAACTGGAATACTCGATTCCGACGCCAAAATGCGCCGGAATTAACCATGCCGATTTCTCAATTGACGGCAAGTTTGCGTTTTTCACCTGCGAATTTAACGGCAGCATTACGAAGATCGACCTGGTTAATCGCAAAGTCGTGGCCACGCTTGCGCTGTCGCAATATTTCAACCGTCCAGACGTATTGAAAACGTTGGGGACGCCGGGCAAAAAACCGCGCTATATCCCCGACCCGACGACCGCTGGCGGCGAAATCTGCACCACCCGCGGCATGCCGCAAGACGTGCGCGCGTCACCCGATGGCAAAACGCTTTACGTCGCCGACATGATGGCCGACGGCGTGCATGTGGTCGACGGCGAGACGTTCAAACAAACGGGCTTCGTTCCGACTGGCGTTGGAGCGCACGGTTTATACCCGAGCCGTGACGGCAAAATGCTCTACGTCGCCAATCGCGGTGGCAACGAAATTCGCGGCAAACCGCTCGGCAAAGGCAGCGTTTCGGTCATCGATTTTGCGACTGGCAAGGTGGTGAAAACCTGGCCGATTGCCGGTGGCGGAAGTCCGGATATGGGCAACGTCAGCGCGGACGGCGCGTATCTCTGGCTGTCCGGGCGTTATGACAACGTCGTCTACCGCATCGACACCAAGAGCGGCGCCGTCGATCAGATCAAAGTCGGACGTGAACCGCATGGCCTGACCGTGTGGCCGCAGCCGGGCCGCTATTCGTTGGGGCACACGGGAAATATGCGCTAGGGCGTCCCCGGCTTAGCGAATAAATTGGGTATAGCTTTTGCGTAAGCGCCCTAATACATCGGGGCTAAGCGCCTAAAAAGCTATTTATCGACTTTTGCCATTATTATGCGCTAGCCCCTGTGCAATAATGGGTTAACCAAAAAGCTATAACGTTATTTTCAAGGTTCGCCGTGCAATTCAAGATGTCTGAAAAATCCCTCTTCGCAGTGCTTTTGCGCTCGCCGTGGTGGATTAGTTTTGCCGTGGCGATTGCGGTTGGGATTGCCGGTTTTATGTTGTTACCCAATCGCTTTAAGGTGGTCGGTGCGCTGTCAGGCATGCCGTTCGTGGTGATTGCCTCAATGGCGTTCTGGCGGCAAATGCGCGCACCGAACCCGGCGCGGATTGAAGCGACGTTGCAAGCCCTGGCCGCGCTTTCAAGCCGTGATTTTTTGCATGCATTGGAGGCGGGTTATCGCGCCGAAGGCTACTCCGTGGCGCGCATCGGCCTTGACGGTGCGGATCTGTCGATCAGCAAAGCGGGGCGCACGTCGCTCGTGAGCTGCAAACGCTGGAAGGCCGCGACGCACGGCGTCGAACCGCTGCGCGAACTTAACGTCGAGATCAGCAAGCTTGACGCCAATCAGGGCATCTACGTTGCGGTCAACCCACTGAGCGTTGCGGCTACGGCCTACGCCTCAAAGAACAGCATCCGACTGCTGCCCGGCAACACGCTGGCGCTACTCACGGCAGACCACGTAACGCCCGCCAAGCCACGCGGCTAGGGCGAAACTTCCTACGGCTGCAGCACCACACGCCCCACCACACGGCCGTGGATCAGGTCGTCCAGCGCCTCATTGACGGACGCCATTGCTCGCAGATCAAGCGGAATTTGCGGTAGCGTCTCGCGCTGCGCCAGCGCAACCAGTTCACGCAAATCGTTCAGCCCGCCGACATACGATCCAGTGATGGTGATCGATTTCAATGCGAACATCGGCAGCGGCATTTTGAATTCACCGCCAAACAATCCGACGATCACGACAAGACCCGTGCGCCGTACGAGGCCCACCGCAAGCGTCGAACTGGATTCCGAACCAACAAAGTCAATCGCAGCAGCGATGTTTCCGGCGCAGGTTTTGCTGATGGTTTTCAAAGCGTCCGGCATGCCGGGATCGAACGCAAGCGACGCACCGTGGGCCAGCGCAGCTTCTCGCTTCACGGGATCAGGATCAATCGCCACGATCTTCACTTTTGACGTCGCGGACAGCAAGGCAACGCCGGTCATGCCCACTCCGCCGCAGCCAATGATCACCACGTAATCGTCAGCACCAAGTGCAGGCAATTTGCGAATCGCGCCTAGCGCTGTGATGCCAGCGCAGGCAAACGTCGCCGCGCGCGCGGGCTCAAGCGTGCCAATCGGCACCAGATACCGCTCGTGCGAAATACGCAATGCATCGGCATAACCGCCTGGCACCTGCAGGCCCAGATTGCGCGCAGCCTTCACGCACAAATGCTCGTCGCCCCGCTCGCACACCGCGCACGCGCCGCAGCCGAGCCACGGGTAGGCAACCACCATCATCCCGATTGAAAGGGTTGTCACGTCAGGCCCTATTTCGACCACTTCGCCAACGATTTCATGACCCATCGTCACCGGAAATTTGACGCCGGCGCGCTCCAGTGACGAGAGTTTGCCGCCGCCCATGTCGAAGCCGCCTTCGCGGATATGAATGTCGGAATGGCACATACCGCAATGCGTAATCCGCAGTGTCACTTCATGCCCGGTTGCGGGCACGAGCGCGTCCTCCTGCTCCTGCAAAGTCCCGCCCCACGCGTTGAACGCCCAGCGATGCGCACAAAGGTATTTCATTCGGTACTCCTTTTTTAGCAAGTTGAGATGCAGCAATTTTGGCGTGCACGATTTCAGCGAGCACTCTTCTTTCTTTTCGCCATTCGATACTAACGCTCACCGATGCGCAACCGCTAAGATGCGAATATGAAAAAACACCTCACCATTCTCACCGGCGCGTCGCGCGGCATGGGCCTCGCCATGGCGCAACAATTGTTGCAACCGGGTCACACACTGCTCTGTATTTCACGCAGGACCAACGCGGCCCTTGCCGATCTGGCAGCGAACACAGAAGACGTGACACTTGAACAGTGGCAACAGGATTTGACCGAAGGTGCCGGCACCAGCCGCAAGCTTGCGCTGTGGTTAGGCGCCAGCGACGGCGACCAGTTTGCCAGCGCCACGCTGATCAACAACGCCGCCGCATTACCAAAAATTTCGTCGCTGGCCTCTGCCGATTTCGACGACATTGCACAGGCGATGCGCGTCAATCTCGAAACCCCGATGCAACTCACGGCCGCGTTTCTCAGCGCCACCTGCGACTGGACTGGCGAGCGCAAAGTGCTCAATATTTCATCAGGCAACGGTCGCCGCGCGATGGCATCGCAGTCGATCTACAGCGCGGCAAAAGCCGGCATGGATCACTACACGCGATGCGTCGCGCTGGAGGAAGCGGCTCGCCCGAACGGTGCCAGGCTCTGCTCGCTCGCGCCCGGCATCATCGACACCGACATGCAGGCGCACCTGAGGAACACCGATCCTGCGGATTTTCCGAGCCACGCGACGTTTGTGTCATTCCGGGACAACGGCGATCTGCTCACGCCAGCGGCTGCCGCAAAGCGCGTGCTCGACTATCTGGCGCGCGCCGACTTCGGCAGCAATCCGGTGGGCGATGTACGCGATCCGGTGTGATGCGGATTTGACGTTAGTTTCATGAGTTTGCCTCGCCTCACCGCGCCTTCAAAAGACGATACCGAGCTGCTTCCACCGTTCGTCGGCCTGCGGCTCGATCAGATCGAGGTGCCCGTCACCGCCGCTGACATCGCCCGCGCGGTTGATCACCTGCTGTCGCAGCGCTTCGTCGGATTCGACACCGAGTCGAAACCCACCTTTGCCAAGGGCGAAGCCGCAAGTGGCCCGCACGTTGTGCAATTCGCCACGACCGATCGGGGCTATATTTTTCAGGTGCGGCACGGAGAATCGCTCGATGCTTCACGCGAGGCCTTAGCCGTACTACTGCAGTCGCAATCGATGGTCAAAGTCGGCTTTGGACTCAAATCGGATCGCGGCCATATCGAGCGCAAACTCGGCGCGCAACCGCGCGCGATACTTGACCTCACGACATACTTCAAACAACGCGGCTATCGCAACGAGGTCGGCGTCCGTGGCGCGGTGGCGATGGTGTTGCAGGCACGCTTCCAGAAATCAAAACGCGTCAGCACATCCAACTGGGCCAACGCGGTGCTCAGTGACAGCCAGCTGCTCTACGCCGCGAATGATGCCTACGGCGCGATTTGCGTGCTGACTGCGATGAAGC
>JBDSYI010000490.1:0-2436 GCA_039925745.1 Casimicrobium sp.
GACCACGTGATTCTTGTCCTCAAAGGCGTGTCGCTGGACGTGCCCAAAGGCAAAATTGTGGCGTTGCTCGGTGCCAACGGCGCAGGCAAAAGCACCACGCTAAAGGCGGTGTCAAACCTGCTGCGCACTGAGCGTGGCGAGGTCACCAAGGGTTCCATCGAGTTCGATGGGCAGCGTACCGACAAGCTCACGACGAACGATCTCGTTCGCATGGGCGTCTGTCAGGTGATGGAAGGCCGTCACTGTTTTTCGCACTTGACGGTTGAAGAAAATCTGCTGACAGGCGCATACACGCGCAAACTCTCACGCGCCGAAATCAAGGCCAAGTTAGAGCGCGTCTACGCTTATTTTCCGCGTCTAAAAACGCGCCGTACGTCACAAGCGGGCTACACCTCCGGCGGTGAACAGCAAATGGTCGCGGTGGGCCGTGCGCTCATGGCGAAGCCGTCGATGATTCTGCTCGACGAACCATCGATGGGTCTTGCACCGCAGATCGTCTCCGAAATTTTTGAGATCGTACGAGATCTAAACACCAAGGAAGGCGTGAGCTTCCTGCTCGCCGAACAAAACACCAACGTCGCGCTCAAATACGCCGACTACGGCTACATCCTTGAGAGCGGTCGCGTGGTCATGAACGGGGACGCCAAAGAACTCGCCAGTAACGAAGACGTGAAAGAGTTCTATCTCGGCGTTTCGTCGGGCGAGCGAAAATCGTTCCGCGATGTCAAGAGTTATCGTCGGCGCAAGCGCTGGCTAGCGTAGATCACACACAGCAACTTTTCCGCAAATCGCCCATTGCATTGGGGCTGGCGACGAATTAGTTACCAAGTCGATAATCGCCATTTTGAAGATGTAGCCCCGATGCGCACGTGGTTTCACGGTTGAAGCTGCATCCAAAAGCGCGTGTGATTTTCCGTCTAGGGATCCATTTTTTTTACTTCAACGCACCAGAACTGAGATTGCCCCCAATGAGGAAATTGGGTTTTAGCTGTCCTCAATCATGCGTTCCCGTGTTGATAGCTCGTCGTGCAACCCTATCAATCCCGTCGGCCACCCTCTGATAGAGCGAAGGCGGCAGATCATGACCCATTCCATCGACAAGCATGAACTCCGAGCTTCGAATTGAAGCGGCCGTGTCTTTGCCGCAGGCAGCAGGTACTAAAAGATCGTCTGTCCCATGGACAATCAATGATGGAACGGTGATCTTGGCCAACAGCGGCCGAAGATCACCGGCGGCGGCGATCGCAGCAAGCTGTCTGCCAAAACCGGTTGGATCATCGGCGCGTCTGGTCTCCTCCAAAATCAGGGCGCGATGGGCTTCCTCGTCAAACGGATAGCCGGGGCTTGCTATCCGCCGTGTGAAAGCGAGGCTGTGCTTAAGAAATCCAGCTTCATCCTCCAGCGGATTTGGCGCGCTGTGTGTCAGCATGGCCATAACCTCCTGCGACGCTGAAGGAAGATTCGGATTCCCCGTGCTGGACATGATTGATGTCAGCGACCTTACCCGCTCCGGATATTTACTGGTTGCAATCTGCGCAATCATGCCGCCCATGGACCTGCCGACGAGATGCGCATGCTCAATCCCCAGAGCATCAAGCAATCCAATCGCGTCGCTGGCCATGTCGTGCAGTGTGTAAGGCACGCTTGGCTGTTGTCCGGCCGCGAGCGCAGTAGCCAGTGCGGCGAAATCCGGCGCGGGATAGTCCGTAAAGTGCGATGAGCAACCGGCGTCGCGATTGTCGAAGCGAATCACACGGTAGCCTCTTGCTACCAGAGTTTCGCAAAACGGCACCGGCCATCGGATCATTTGTGTTCCAAGACCAGCGATTAAAAGAATGGCCGTGGCATTGTGATCACCGAAACTGTCGCAGCTCAGATCTATGCCATTGACTTTGTGAGTCGTCATCATTGAGCGTCCATTCCGGTTTGTGAACAGCGCACCGATTCAGACTTGAGTAGAGCTTCATTGAGTCTCTCAACATCCTCAAAGAGGGAGAGTTTGGCGCAAACGCTGCCTACTGTTTCGTGTGCCGTCTTTATCAGGCTAAGACCTGCCGTGCGGAGCGCGATGAGACGAACGGTCACATCACCGTGATAGACAACAAGTCCGATCTTTTCAAGTGGCCGCAGCCGCCGCAACAGGACCGAGCGCGAGATACCCAGCTCGGCTGCGAGGCTCGCGAGGCTCGTTGGGTCGTCGGTGCTCGCGAGCGCATGCAGCAACGCGAAGTCGTCAAAATCTAGGCCGTGAAAGATTCCCAATTCTTCGTCAAGCTGTAAACGAAGTTTGGCGTAGGCCCGATGAATGGTCAGACAGCGGTTAACGGTCGCATTGCTCATGATGTGCTCCGGGAAATTTCATAACCTCTTTCGCCTTGACATGGAATCTCTTGGCGCCATAAGGCAACGAGATCTTCCAGTTCACGCGCCACATTG
>JBDSYI010000491.1:0-2586 GCA_039925745.1 Casimicrobium sp.
AACTTTGCCGCAACCCTGCAGCAGGTGCTCGACAAAACGCCCGTGAAGCACATTGTCCTCGCCGCAATGGGCGACATGTTCGGCATGCTCAAAGGTGCGCTTGTTAACTACGTCGTGCGTAGCAAAAAGAAGATGGTGCCCGCGTTTTCGCTGCCAACAGCGGTGAAATTCAACGACGCAATGGCCAAGGGTAAACCGCTCGCGCTGTCGCCGTCGAAGGCGAAATTCGATGATCCTGCGGTGCTGCAATACACCGGTGGAACGACGGGCGTATCGAAGGGTGCAACGCTGCTTCACAAGAACATCATCGCCAACGTGTTGCAATCCGAAGCCTGGATGCAACCGGCGCTGAACAACCCGAAAAAACCGAAACCACCGGAGCAGTTAATTACGGTGTGCGCGTTGCCGCTGTATCACATCTTCGCATTCACGATTTGCTATCTGCTGGTGACGCGCACCGGCGGACATGCCATTCTGATCCCGAATCCGCGCGATATTCCAGGCACCATCAAAGCGCTAAAGGGCTTTGAGCTGCACATGTTCCCGGCGGTCAACACGCTCTACAACGCGTTGGTGAATGACCCCACGTTCTCCGAATTGCAAACCAGCAACCTGCGCGTGTCGAATGGTGGCGGCATGGCCGTACAAAAAGCCGTGGCAGACAAGTGGCTGAAGGCGACGGGATGTCCAATTGTTGAGGGCTATGGCCTGTCGGAAACCTCACCTTCCGCCACCTGTAATCCGACCGATTCTGAAGCGTATTCGGGCACCATCGGCATGCCACTTCCATCGACCGAAATTTCGATTCGTGATGATGACAACAACGTCGTCAAAATGGGTGAACCCGGTGAGATTTGCATCAAAGGCCCACAGGTCATGGCGGGCTATTGGCAGCGTCCCGATGAGACGGCGAACGTGTTCACTACCGACGGCTTCTTCAAGTCAGGCGATATCGGCGTGATGGACGAGCGCGGCTACGTGAAGATCGTGGATCGCAAGAAAGACATGGTGCTGGTCTCCGGATTTAACGTCTATCCGAACGAGGTTGAAGACGTCGTGGCGAGCTGCCCCGGCGTGATGGAATGCGCGGTGATCGGCGTTCCTGACGAGAAAGCGGGCGAGGCAGTGAAAGTGTTCATCGTCAAGAAGGACCCGAACCTCACCGAGCAGGCCGTGCGCGACTACTGCGAGAAAAACCTCGCGGGTTACAAGAAGCCGAAGTACATCGTGTTCCGAGCAGATTTGCCGAAAACGCCCGTAGGCAAAATTCTGCGACGTGAGTTGCGGGACATGGATAGAAAAGCGGCGTAGCGCGTTTAATCCGATCTAAAAACGGCACCGCGGGGCCGTTTTTTTATTCCGGGTCCTGAAAACTTCCCGCACGGTACGTCACAACTAGAGTGTCTCTAACGCCGTCCAGCCCATCCGGCTGGATCGGTGTTGTCTCGTGGATCACCCGCTTGTCGTCAAGCAAAAGCACCGACCACGGCTCGGTTAAGGTGAAGCGAACACCGCTCGTACCCGCTGCTTCAAACACCCGCGTTTCGCCACCTTTCACACCGCGACGGTTGACCAGAATTACGGCAACAAAATCCACGCCGTCGCGATGCGCACCTTCGGGTGTGGGGCGACCAATGCCCTCGGCGGTGTCGATGCGGAACTGATGAGCTTCGATAAACCATTTGGGCTCTGGGCTCACGCGCGCGAAAACCTGACCCAAACCCGAAAGCAAACCACGCCAGTTTGCATCATCGCAAACCGACGGCGCAATCGGCTCAAACAGGCGCTCAATGCCACCATGCAGGGCGTTGTAATCAACCGGCTGCCAGTGCGCCCGATGCGCGACTTGCGTCAGCGCTGATGGCGCAACCGTTTGTACAAAACTGCTGTGACGACGTGAACGATATTTGCCTCCGTCTTTCAAATAGGCGTCGCGCGGCAAATCGTTCCACGTTGTGGCGAACGGAAACAGCGCCGTGTTGGTCACACCAAAGCACTTCGCAAGATGCTTCGGCGACACCAGACAAAAGCCGCGCGCCTGCATTTCTTGCACAATGGCGTCTCTGGTCTCAACGGTCTGCATCACCACTCCTGAATTGGGTAAACAAGTGACTCATTTTTCTGCCAATATCAATCGCATCGCGCTGTTACGAAATAGCCGCGACAACGGTCTGCCCGATTTGCTGCATGCCGCCAAAACCATTCTCGATGCCGGTGCCGCTGGCATAACCGTACATCCGCGTCCCGACGAGCGACACATTCGCCTGAGCGACATCGCGCCACTGGCCGCTTTGCTTGCGCAGTATCCCGATCGCGAATTCAACATCGAAGGCAATCCGCATCACAACCTGATGGGGATTGTAGAAGCCGCGCTGCCGCATCAGGCGACGTTCGTTCCAGACGCCGTCGGCGTGAGCACGTCGAATCGTGGCTTTGCGGCGGGTGCGGAGATGGACGCAGTTCAACCGCTCATCGCGCGACTGAAAGACAGAGGCGTCCGTGTGAGTGTATTTGTTGATGCCGAAATTTCAGCGGTCGAGGCGGCGCATGCAGCGGGCGCAGATCGGATTGAGCTTTACACGGAGC
>JBDSYI010000492.1:0-6516 GCA_039925745.1 Casimicrobium sp.
GCCAAATCCCAGCTGTCAGCGTTCTGATTAAGCCATTCAGTAGCCACACGCTCACCCTCAGCCCAGCCCACGAAATCAGCGTTCGCCATCTCTGTCAAAGTAGCCGTCAGATTCTCGCGAATCAGCAGGTTATCCTCAACAAGATAAAGGCGTAGCGCCAAGAGAAGCTCACAGAAAGTTAGTTGGGGGCGCACTCAAAACGAAGTGCAATCAGGTTGGAAAAATCGGTCGCCCGACTAGCCTGTCGACAAGATGATAACTGTCAGTGAGCGCCAACCCCGTAGGCCAATACCCCGTCGTGTTGTAGGCGTCTCATTTATTGACACAATTTTGGGCTGGCATTGCGTCAAGAAGGCGCGTGTTCGAGCACAGACACTAGCGTGCGGCGAGCCGCCTTTCCACTGGGCATGCTGACATGCCCAATGCCCGAAACTTCCACGTTCAATGCCCCAGACATTCTTGAGGATTCTTGTGGCGATATGACCGTGTCATGCGCGCTAAAAATACTGGTGAATGGCACCGTAACCGGTGTTTCGCCGAGCGTAAGCAGCCAGGGGTTGCCGGGTCGCATTTGCAATCCGTTTGGTCCGCTCGCCAGATAGGCGTGGAAGGTGCCGTGGTGTGGTGATCCGAGCGTCACTAGTTGCACCACTTTTGCATCGCCAAACTGCCGCAGGTAGGCGCGACAGATAAGTCCACCCATGCTGTGCCCAATGAGGCTCAGACGCTGCTCGCCCGTAAGCGCTAGCACCTCGTCTACACGCTTGGCCAATAGCGCTCCCATTACATCAATCGACGCAAATACCGGCTGATCAATAGTGAAGACGCGGAAACCATTACGTTCGAGCGCGCGCGCGGTAAAGAACCAGACGGCACCGTTGTTGACGTAACCGGACTGTAGCAACAGGACTGGGCCAGAAGCAGGTCCCTGTCCACGCTCACTTGCCGTGTGAAACAAGCCGCGAAACGGGATGAGCACGAGATTCTGGATGCAAAGATGAAACCATTCAATTGCAAAGAAGCGCAGCCATGCTAGCGGTCCCAATTGCATCGCATCTGGCACCGGCGACCCCTTCCATCGTGAGACGAAGTAGCTTGCCAAGGCAACCAGAGCTCTGGCCACCAGTGCAAACGCTATGACCAAGATGATGCAGTCTGCGAGTCGCCCGGGTTGACAATCAAAGTGGCTCGCCAGCCAGCTCCACAGTGCAAATTCGGCCGCCAGCAACATCAGCGACGTAGTCCAAAGCGGTATCGGAAACACGCGCTCGCTTTGACCGGCCGATGGCGTGCTCATGATTTAGCTACGCCGCATGTCGCCTGCAAGTCGGGCTGCATTTCGCCACGCCAGACCGTAGATCGAAAGCTGCGGATTCGCGCCGATCGATGTCGGAAATACCGAGCCGTCCATCACGCTTAAATTCTCCACCTGATGATGTCGTCCATACACGTTCACCACACCGTCCTTTTCATCCTTCGCCATAGTACAGCCACCCATGACATGAGCGCTGGCGACGCGCGTGGAAAGCGGCTTCAGGTCAAGCGCGGCAAGGCCCGCTTTGGCCTCGGCCCAAGTTCGGTAACCGTTGATTCGTTCGTCAACCGGGAACACCTCTTTCGCACCTGCGGCAAACTGAATTTCAGCCATCGCAAGCAACGCGCGTTTCGCGGCGTCGAAAAAATAACCGTTCAACTTGTAGTCCAGCTGCGGGAAGCCATCACCCAACAGCTTCACGCTACCGCCTTGGCTATCGTCATGAAAACCGTCGCGACACAGTGCAATCGTCACCTGCGTATTGGCCATATTGGTGATCCGCGCACGATGATGTTCGCTCATGCCGTTCACCGTGATCGAATAGAGCACGGGGTGCACTGGCGGCACTTCAAGTTTGAAGCCCATCGGGCCATCAATGGCTTGCGTGCTGAGGAAGTGATCGCTGTAAGTCGTTTGCGGCGCGCCTTGCCAACCTTCCACTTTGTTTCCCATGTCAGCGCCGGATACCAACGACGGATGCAAGAACGTTCGGTGACCGAGGCGACCATAAGGGTCGGGCGCTTTCGACCGCATCAACAACGCCGGCGAATTGATTGCACCGCCCGCAACGATGAAATGTTTTGCGCTGACTCGCACGCGAACGTTGCCCGTGTCGTAGCCCGCGCCCTGCATGGCAACGCAATCAACGCTTGACACACGGCCATTGGTGAAAACGAGTTTTTCGGCACGAGCACGGCTCACGAGTACTGCGCCGCGCGACAACGCCGCCGGAATCGTCGTCACCAGCATCGATTGCTTGGCGTTCGTCGGGCAACCCATACCGCAGTAGCCCAGGTTGTAACAACCCTTTACGTTGCGGCGAATGTGCTCCACCTTGATACCGAGCTTGTTGCCGCCGCGCTCAAGCACGGCATTGTTTTCATTGGGGGGCACCGCCCAATCGGTAATGTTGAGGAGCGATTCGGCGAGTTTGAACCAGCGCGCCATGTGCTCGTCGGTCAGCTCAGTCAAACCGAAGCGCTCACGCCAGAACTTGAGCGTCGGCGAAGGCGTGCGAAAGCTCGTGGTCCAGTTGACGGTGGTCGAACCACCTACGGTGCGCCCTTGCAAAATATTGATGGCTTTGTCGGCAGTCTTGCGAGATGCCGACTCTTGATAAAGTGTTGGATAAGCCTCCGATTCCAGCATACGGAAATCGGTCGATGAGCGCAGCATGCCCTCTTCGATCATCACCACTTTCAGTCCGGTGTCAGACAACACATCAGCCGCGATGCCTCCGCCAGCGCCGGTGCCTATGATGCACACATCAGCTTCCAGCACGGCGTCTTTTCCGAGCTGGGACGCGTCAATGTGCAACCAGCCCTTGGCCAGACCTTCACGAATCGGATCATTAATCATTCAATTACTTCCGTGCTCTAGGCCAGCTTGGGAGGGCCAGGGTAACCCGTTGCTACCCAGTTAGAGGGCTCGGCGTAAAAGCTGCCAAGCAACAGGTCATGCAACGCAAAATAGGCTTGCTGTTTCAGTCCAATTGAACTGTCGCGCAGTCCCGCGAGAAACGTCGTTACCGCCGCGATATCCGCCGCAATCCAATCACCCGAATATCCAAGCAGGGCGCGTGCAGGTTTAAGCGCAAGCAGGCCGAACAAATCAGAGATTTCCTTGCGCGTTGACGGCGGCAAGTTTGCGATCAACGCGCCTGTGGCGGTTGTCAGGCGAGTCAGCTCGCGATTACGCGCATCGGCGTCGGTCGGCAGCGCCGATCCGAGTAGCCCCTGGGCGACAGCGTGCAACATGTCGGCATGGTCTGAGGCCAATGCCACACCCGAAGGCGCGGCGCCCGATGACCCAAGGCGTGGCAACACCAAAGCGGCGCCAGCCGCTATCGCGCCCGCAACTCCAACAAAGATAACCCTGCGTCGTGACCACATGCCGAACCTCCTTTGCGTTCATGCCCATTACAACCGATTTTAGGGAGACTGGTTAGAGCGAGTTATCTACACCTGGACGGAGTATTCGCGTCATATGTTTGGCCAAGCGAGCGAACTGGTTACGCTTCAGTCATGGCGAAATCTAATTCTGTTGAATCATTGTTGCGCTCACACTTTGCTGCAGCGCGTACGGAGCGTATATCGGCGGCCCGTTCGGCTGCCAGCGCGGCAGACCGATTGGCGGTGCGCTTCTGGCAGCAAGAGCGTCTGGCCATTACCCATGCCGCGCTGCTGAAATCACCGAAGTACAGTCCTGCCACCACGTTTTTTTTGACCGAGTTGTATTCGACAGAGGATCTGACTCAACGCGACGCAGACATAGAACGCGTGATCAAAATTCTCGTGAAATTTCTTCCGGACAGAGCGTTGCGCACGTTGGCGGCAGCGCTCGAAATGGACGCCTTGTCGGAGCGGATGGACGGCCTGATGGTCCGGCAATTGCGCACCACGCAAACCACGAACTCCCCGCTCATACTCACGGAGGCGTCCTATGGTGCCGCCTATCGGGCGATGGGGCAGTACGATCAGCGTCTACAGCAAATTGAATTGACGCGGGACATTGGTCTCGCACTCGACAAGCTTTCACGGATGCCTTTGTTGCGCGGCCTGCTACGCATGATGAGCGGCCCCGCCCAGGTCGGGGGCGTCGGCGGTTTGCATACGTTTCTGGAGCGTGGCTACGCAGCGTTTGCGCACATGGACGGTGCGAAAGAGTTCATCAACGCCATCGTTGAGCAGGAGCGCGCAGAACACATGCGGCTAATTCAGGGCAATCAAACGAGTAACAAAGCTTCGTGCGGCACTGCTAGATAGCACTGCACGGCAGATTTATATTGGTCGCTTGTTCTCGGGGGGCCGCATCGACCAAGCCGCCATGAACCAAATCGCAGTGAGCGCCGCGCAAACGTAGAAGACGGCGCTATCGCCAAATCGCTTGGCTAGCGTGCCACCCAAAATACCGCCCAAAAATAGTCCGAACGCTTGGGTCGTGTTGTACACGCCCATTGCGAAGCCCTTCAAATGCGGCGGTGCCAGTCGCGACACGAGCGACGGTTGCAGCGCTTCCAGTAGATTCAATGCGATGAAAAACAGCAGCAAAAAAATCACCAAACCGGTAAGCGCCGCACTGGCAGCGATCGGTGCGACGAGCATCGCTAGAAACAGTATCGCAATCGCCGTCAGGAATACTTCGCGAATCTTGCCCCGCCGCTCGGCCGCTAGCATCGGCGGAATCATCACCGCGAAAGACACAAGCAACACGGGCGCGTACACCATCCAGTGTTGTGGCGAAGGCAGATGGCCGAGCTGGACGAGCTGAGTAGGCACCACAATAAAGATTGCGGTCTGGCAGATAAACAATATGAAGACGCCAAAATTTAGCCGCAACAGCTGTGGATTAAACAGTACGTCGCCGTGGCGCAACGCCTCGGGCGGTTCAGGCTGCAGTGGTGCCGACGGAACCACCCAGATGACGATGATTACGCCGCACATTGCCAGGAACGCGGTCAGCCAGAAAAGGCCCGACAAACCAATCCACGCCGTCAAAGGCGGCGCACTGATCAAGGCAACTGCGAAGGTCAGACCAACGGCGGCACCGACCATTGCCATCGCCTTGGTGCGCACCTCAGCGCGCGTCGAATCGGCGATGAACGCCGACGCAGCGGCGCTTACAGCGCCAGCGCCTTGCAAGGAACGCCCTACGATGACGCCAACAATCGTCGTTGACATCGCTGCGACCACACTGCCAAGCGCAAGAATCAAGAGTCCGATGACGATGATCCGTTTGCGCCCAAATCGATCCGACGCGGCACCGAACGGCAGCTGAAAAAGTCCCTGCGTAAAGCCATAGATGGAGATTGCCAGTGCAATCAGGTACGACTCCTCGCCACCCGGCAGCGCTCGCCCGTAAATGGCAAATACTGGAAATATCGAAAACAGGCCGAATAGGCGCAAAGCGACAATGCTGGCGAGCCAGACGCTCGCGCGTCGTTCAAGCGGCGTCAAACTGGAAGGGGAAGACAAAGCAGACTGGGGCAATCGTGGGCGGAAAAGGGAAGATGGCGCGCCCGACTGGAGTCGAACCAGTGACCCTTGGCTTCGGAAACCAATACTCTATCCAGCTGAGCTACGGGCGCGTTGGAAGGATTATAGGGGTCGGCTTCAGCGACCGCTGCGCAGGCCGAGCCATTCACGACTTGGCCTCGCTATAATCGAGAGTTGTCCGACGCAGATTTCCTGAAAGCGTCGTCCATTTACGTCATAGGCAAAGCCATAGATATGAGCGAAGAACACGGCACACTTATCAAGACCCCCAAACAACTTATCGTCGTTTGCGTTCTAGCGTTGGTTGTTCCCGTAACCATCGCCATTCTTGGTGCGCAGCTTGTGACTGGTAGCAAGCACATTGATACGTCCGAGTCGAAAGCTTCGGTACTTCAGCGCATTCGCCCCGTCGGCGAGCTTGTGAAATATGACGGTGCGCCGCCGCCCGCCGCCGCCGTCGTGGCAGCCGTCGCTGCCAAAGCTAAAAGTGGCGAGGAAGTCTTCAACGGTGCTTGTGTAGCCTGCCATGGCGCAGGGATTGCTGGGGCGCCGAAGATGGGTGATAAGGCGCTGTGGGCGCCGCGTATCGCGCAAGGCATCAACACGTTGTACGAACACGCGATCAAAGGGTTCAAGGGTATGCCGGCCAAGGGCGGGCAAGTTGCGCTGAGCGACGATGAGGTGAAAGCCGCTGTTGACTATCAAGTTGCCAAGTCGAAGTAATGCCGCAACGCTTACCAATCAACGCGCCTCGGGGCGCGTTTTTTGTTTGTGACAGAACTCAGGGTAGCAGCCCATGAGCACCTACGTCATTGGCGATATTCAGGGCTGCGATGACGAGCTAGGCGAGCTACTCGCCCTGATTCGATTTGACCCCACGGTTGATCGCGTCTACTTTGTCGGCGACCTGGTCAATCGTGGGCCAAAGTCCGCGGAGGTTTTGCGACGGGCGAAAGCACTGGCAGAGGCTGGTGCGGCTGATTGTGT
>JBDSYI010000493.1:0-2226 GCA_039925745.1 Casimicrobium sp.
GACGAAATCACCGCATCGATCAAGCGTGCGGGTGAGGGCCTCGATGTGCTGCTGGTTGAGATTGGCGGCACGGTGGGCGACATCGAGTCCTTGCCGTTCATGGAGGCGATTCGTCAGATGGGCGTGACGGTCGGACGCCACAACCGCTGCTATATTCATTTGACGTTGGTGCCCTATATCGCCAGCGCTGGCGAATTAAAGACCAAACCGACGCAGCACAGCGTGCAAAAACTGCGCGAAATCGGCATCTTCCCCGACGTGCTGCTGTGTCGCTCGGATCGCCCGGTGCCAGACGAAGAAAAGCGAAAGATTTCGCTCTTTACCAACGTTGAAGAGCGCGCCGTGATTTCGGTGCCTGATGTCGACACGATTTTCAAAGTGCCGCAAATGCTGCACGATCAAATGTTGGACGAGATCGTCTGTCATACCCTCGATATCGTCGCCAAGCCCGCCAATCTCGAGCCCTGGGCGCTCATCGTGCAACGCACATTGCGACCAAAATTTGAAGTGGATATCGGCTTTGTTGGTAAGTATGTCGAGCTGATCGACGCCTATAAATCGATCAGCGAAGCGCTCAAAGCGGGCGGTATTCACAACGATTGCAAGGTCAATATCCATTACCTCGAATCAGAAAAAATCGAGGCCGAAGGCGAGCGCATGTTCGCCCATATGGACGCCATTCTGGTGGGGCCGGGTTTCGGTGAACGCGGTATTGAAGGCAAGATTCTGGCGGCGAAGTATGCGCGTGAAAACAAGGTGCCTTACCTTGGCATTTGTCTGGGCATGCAGGTCGCGATGATCGAGTTTGCGCGAGACGTGTGCGGCATGGCGGACGCACATTCCACCGAGTTCGATCACGACACCAAGCATCCCGTGGTGGGTTTGGTCACCGAATGGCAGGATGCGTCGGGTACCGTGCAAAAGCGTGATGTTTCTTCAGACAAGGGCGGCACCATGCGGCTCGGTGCGCAACTGGCGACGCTCAAGGCCGGTTCGCTGGCGGCGGCCGTATACGGAAGCACTGAAATCAACGAGCGTCACCGACATCGCTACGAAGTCAATAGCAATTTCGTCGACCAGTTTGAGCGTCAGGGCATGGTGGTTTCGGGTCGATCCTCCGTCCAGGATCTGGTTGAAGTGATTGAATATCCAACGTCGATGCATCCGTGGTTTCTGGGGGTGCAATACCACCCAGAGTTCAATTCGACGCCGCGCGGCGGCCATCCGCTATTCAAGGCGTTCGTCGCCGCCGCAATGGCGCAGCGTGAATGCGTGAAGGCGGCGCAACCTAACGAGCTGGAGCAGGCATGAATCTCTGCGGTTTCAACGTCGGGCTGGACCAGCCATTTTTCCTGATCGCCGGGCCGTGCGTCGTCGAGAGCGAGCAACTACAGCTGGATACTGCGGGTACGCTTAAGGAAATGACACAAGCACTTGGCATTCCGTTTATTTTTAAGTCGAGCTACGACAAAGCCAATCGCTCTAGCGGCAAAACTTTTCGCGGCCCCGGCATGGAAAACGGTCTGCGCATTTTGGGCGAAGTAAAGCGCCAGATCGGCGTGCCGGTGTTGACCGATGTGCATTCCATTGAAGAGATTCCGTACGTTGCGAGCGTTGTCGATGTGCTGCAAACGCCCGCTTTCTTGTGCCGTCAGACCGACTTCATTCATGCAGTGGCCGCAAGCGGCAAGCCGGTGAATATCAAGAAGGGCCAGTTTCTCGCGCCGGGCGACATGAAAAACGTCGTAAACAAAGCAAAGGAAGCCAACGGCGGCGCGGACACCATCATGGTGTGCGAACGTGGCGTGAGCTTTGGTTACAACAACCTCGTGAGCGACATGCGCTCTCTGGCGATCATGAGGGAGACTAATTGCCCTGTTGTGTTTGACGCCACGCATTCGGTGCAATTGCCGGGTGGGCAGGGTACTTCGAGCGGCGGCCAGCGCGAGTTTGTCTCCGTGTTGGCGCGGGCTGCGGTTGCGGTCGGCGTTGCGGGCCTGTTTATGGAGACACATCCGACTCCCAATACCGCCCTTTCCGACGGTCCAAACGCGTGGCCGTTGCCGCGCATGAAAGCGTTATTGGAGCAACTGGTCGCACTGGATCGCATCGTCAAATCACAGCCTTTTGCTGAAAATTTACTCGTCGGAGAACACAAGTTATGACCGCTTACGTGATTGCATCCATTAATGTGACTGATGCGGAGAAATACAAGAATTACATGGC
>JBDSYI010000494.1:0-13928 GCA_039925745.1 Casimicrobium sp.
GGTCGGCGTGACGGTGTAGTTGCCGCCTCCAAGCAGATTGGAGAACACATAGTGGCCGCTCGCATCAGACGTCGTGGTGGCGGATGTGCCACCGCTCAACGTAATCAGCACACCCGACGATGGATTGCCCAGAGCGTCTTTGACTTGCCCGCCGATGCTGTAATTCACAGCTGGCAACTGGGTGAAGTTTGTCGGCAGCCACGACAGGTTGTCGGTCAATAACGTAAAGCCTGAAGACCCGCTGTTATAGGTGATGGGTTTAAGGTTCGTACCATCCGAGTTCATGACGTACAGATTTGAATTTAAAAGCAGAGCCAGTTTATTGTTCTGTGGACTCCATGCCATCTGCAAAATGTATCCCGGGTTCACGACGGTAGGGTTGATTACGTCCGACTGAAAGATCACCGTTTGAGCGTGCGTTGCCGCGTTTTCGACGACCAGTTCTATCTTGTCTTCGCCGATCCCGCAATTTGCGATCGACGTCTGGCTCTGTGTCAACGTTTGTCTGACGAAAGCAACAGATTGACCATCGCTCGTCCAGACTGGCGGCCCGATAAACGTTTTCTTCACAGGACCGTCTGGCCACGCGCCGCATTGACTGTAATAACCGATACCCCGATCGAGCGTGTCCCCGCTGTACGGCGGGTCGGCGGAAGCGTCGAAGACGATGGAACAACAACTGCTGGCCACGGCTATTGTGGGTTTACCGACAGCATTAAACCATCCGTAAGTGATGCGCCCGTCGCCCAGCACCGGGTTCCACGAGGCGTAGGCGAGGCGCTCATGCGACCACTTGAATAGACTGGTGAGATTGGCGTCAGCATTGGCGATTCCGAAATCGAGTCCGCCCCAGCGACCTGTTGCGAAAGCGATTTTGGTCCCGTCAGGGTTCAAAGCCGGACTGCCGACATTCGTCAGAGTCGGCGGGTTATTGCCGTTATTCTCATAAACTGGAATGATGGTTTCGTTTGTGCCGTCGCCATTCATGAGCGCGAGTTTGGAGTCAAAATCGTATATCGTGTGAAACGTCGACTTGACCATCGCCAAATGGTTGCCGTCCGCACTAAAGCCAGGACTTGAATACGTCGTGAGTGTCCTGACGCCGCCGACAGTAATATCGGTTCCATCTATGTGCGCAAGGCGAATATCCCAGCCTTCGGAATTCATGGTGAAGAGACCGAAGACGCCAGGGTTTCCGATCACTGGCGTAAATCCTCCCATAAAGGCGACGCGACCAAAACCTGTCGGCGGAAGCTGAACGTTGGTCGGTACGCTGCCTGCGCCAAATGAGGGCGACTCATCATGTGTGTCATTCCGGGTCAGCCGAATTCTGACCGTGTCTTCGACATCAACCAGATAGAGCTCGACCGCCGGAGAGTTGCTTGCAGGCGAAGCGCTTCCGTCGATTGTTCTGGACTCAAAGGCGATGTAGCGTCCATCCAGACTCCATCGCGGAACTCCGAGAATCGCCGTAGTTGCATTGTTTAAAGTTCTAACGGCACCTGTTCCATCAGCGTTTATGATGTTGATCATGGCGTTAGAAAAGCGAAAGCCGACAAAGGCGATCTTGCTCCCATCGGGACTCCATGCAGGCTGTATCGCCAGATCGAAGTAGGGAAGCTGGGTCGGGTTTGTTCCGTCGGCACTCATCACGTAAATAGTGGTATTACCCTGCCCATTACCGCGATCAAAGGCAATCTTCGTTGCGTCAGGACTCCACGTCGGATTGCTATCAGAAAAACCTGTTGGCGGAGTGCTTAGTTGGGTTTTCACGCCGCTGCTGACGTCTACGACGAATATTGCCTTTTGGTTGGAGAAGGCTATTTGTGTTCCGCTTGGACTCCACACCGGCCCAAAGAGATTACAACTATCACATGAGAAATTGGTCGGAAGGGCGTCGACCGTCAGCCGTCGGAGGTTCGTCCCATCTATGTTCATCAGGTATAGGTCCGCCGTGCGATTGCTGCTGGTCGCATCGTTGTGGCGGTCCGAAACAAAAGCAATCGTTTTGCCATCTGGACTAATCGCCGGCTCTCTGTCCGACGACAAACTGTAAGTAAGGCGCGTAACGTGCGTGCCATCGGCATTCATGATGAATATTTCGTCGTTATAGTCAGCGCGGTTCGACGAAAACGCGATTATCCCGCTCGCGGCCGCAATGGCTTGCGGAAGCAGTACGCAGTTCATCAAAAGGGCTGCGAGAACGATTCCAAATACCCGGCCCGGCGTGGTTTTTTCGTAGGATCTCATCTTAGCTACCCCAATCATTCAGTTCGTATTTGGATCGAAAACGGCAATGGCGACGATCGTGCCACCTGCGTTGATCGGCACTCTCGCCCCAGTCTGAGGACTATTGGCGGGATCAGCGCAGATGTAGAACTTTGTCGAGAAAAGTGCCGCGGCATCATCGAATTTCACGACCCGTGCATCGGAAATCAACGTCGAGACGCGAAGGTTTGCCCACATAATGTGCGCGCCATCGCCGGTCGCGACAAGATTGAGTGGCGGACAGACCAGCTGCTCGGCGCGTGTCGCGTATAGTGCGTAAGTCGACCAGATTGTTTGCACCCCGCTGTTGAGTCGTAGGAGCAGCAGATCAGACGCGTGAGTGTTGAGCTTTTGATGCGAATATCCTGCGGTCACCATGCCCCCAGCAGCGGCCGGGTCCAAGGCCGAGACGCCGCCCAATCCAGCGACGCGATAACTTGAAAAGCCGCGCGACAGTATGCTTGGGTCGCGAGGAGCGACGGCGATTGTAGGGTTTGAAAGTTCGATGATGCCAAGGCTGGCGTCATCACCCGCAGCCAACGCCACGGTCAAACCCAGCACCGGAAGTAACCCAGCAAATAGTCGCGGCACAAAGCTTCGCCACGGAGCCCGAAGACGGCGTGCCTGATGATTCAACATTGCGGCGTTCCATCACGATTAGCACAAGAAGGGATCCTTGACTACGCAGTCTGTAAGACCCGCGTAAGTCGAGGATTGCCGGAGCGTGAACGGAAGCGATCTAGAGAAGAAGCTTGGCGAACCAAGGCTAACCGTCGAAAGCCAGCTTTCAGGTTAAAGCCTGTTTAGCACAATAGTTAACAAATGTAAAACTAAATTTCTTGAACTGACGAAAAATAGGAATGAAGGAAGGCGGCAGTTTTATAGATTCAGGTTCACTAATTCAGGTTGCATCTCGACAACCGATTCACACCTCATGCAGCTTTGCTCAAAGCCTGCGTCGCAATCGAAATCACTACTTTCGACGAATCAAATTCAGCCTTGATACCGGCCTCTTTCAGCTTCGCCGCCTTGAAGTGACGCTCCTTCACGTGCCCATACCCGCGAATGTCTTCGGGGATTTGCGCCAGTTGTACGGCGAGTGAATGATTGTGCGGCGCGAGCTTGGCGACGACTTCTTCGATCAAGCGCCGATAGTCCACTTTTAGCTGTTGCTCCATGCGGCGCTCGTCGGTATTCTTGAAGATATCGAGCGCGCCACCCCGCAGATTTTTGCGTGAAGCGAGGAAGCGGAACGCTTTCATCATCCACGGGCCAAACTGACGCTTTTTGAGTTCGCCGGTAACTGGGTCTTTCTTTGAGAAGAGCGGAGGGGCGAGGTGGAAATTGAGTTTGTAGTCGCCTTCAAACTGGCCAGCGATGCGCTTCTCGAAGTCACCGTTGCTGTGCAGGCGAGCGACTTCGTATTCGTCTTTCACCGCGAGTAGCTTGAAGTAGTAACGAGCGACGGCTTCAGTCAGCGCCGTCTTGCCCGGCAACTTTGCGGTTTCGGCTTGACGAACGAACGAAACGAAATCGCTGTAAGTCTTTGCGTAGGTAGCGTCCTGATAGTCGGTCAGGAACGCAACGCGACGCGAGATGGTTTCATCGAGCGATTCGCTGAGCTTCATTGACACCGGAGCGGCGACTTTCGGCGTGGCGATTTCTTCGACACGTTTCAGATCGACTGCTGCGCGACGGCCCCACAGGAAGGCATTTTTGTTCATCGGAACCGCAGCGCCATTGAGTTCAATCGCGCGCAGGATGGTGGCTTCGAGTAGCGGGATGAAACCTTTCTGCCATGCGTAACCAAGCACAAACAGATTGGTCGCAATCGAGTCGCCCATCAGGCGCGTCGCCACTTTTGTTGCATCCAGGAACCACGCAGAATCCGCACCGCAAGCTTCGGTAATTTCGCGCTCCATGCTGCCGAGCGGGAATTTCAGATCAGCGCTGTGCGTAAAGGTTGCCGGCATCACAATGGCCGAATTGACGATCGCCTTGGTCACGCCAATCGCCATTTTCGCGAGCGAATCCTCCGCTGTTGTGGTGAGCACATCGCAGCCCAGAACGAGCTGCGCTTCGCCTGCTGCGACGCGCGTGGCGTGCAGCATTTCCTGATTCGGCGCGATGCGGATATGGCTCATCACCGAGCCGTTTTTCTGCGCAAGTCCCGACATGTCGAGAATAGTCATGCCTTTGCCCTCGAGGAAGGCAGCCATGCCGAGCACCTGGCCAACTGTCAATACGCCCGTACCGCCGATGCCGGTAGCAAGGATGTTGTACGGCTTATCGAGCGCAAGAATCGATGGTTCAGGAATGTCACCGAATTCAACGGCACCGACTTTCTCTGGCTTTTTAAGAGCGCCCCCTTCAACCGTTACGAAGCTCGGACAGAACCCATTCACGCACGAGAAATCCTTGTTGCAGCTACTTTGATCAATCGTGCGCTTGCGACCAAATTCCGTTTCAAGCGGCATCACCGAAACGCAGTTTGATTTCACGCCGCAATCGCCACAACCTTCGCATACGGCTTCGTTGATGACGACGCGTTTTGCCGGATCAGGGAATTTGCCGATTTTGCGACGACGACGCTTTTCTGCTGCGCAAGTCTGGTCGTAAACGATGATGGTGCAACCAGGCGCATCGCGGAATTCACGCTGAATTTCATCGAGGCGATCGCGGTGATAAACAGGGCAATTCGCAGGCAGCGTGACGCCTTCATATTTCTCCGGTTCGTCGGTGATCACGCACACTTTTTTCACGCCTTCAGCGACCACTTGCTGAAGGATCGTGAGCGGTGACAAAGGCCCGTCATGCGGCTGGCCACCGGTCATCGCGACAGCATCGTTGTAGAGAATTTTGTAGGTGATGTTGACGCCCGCTGCGACGCTTGCACGAATTGCGAGCAGACCGGAGTGGTAGTACGTGCCGTCACCGAGGTTCGCGAAAATGTGCTTTTCGTTAGTGAACGGCGCTTGACCAATCCACGGCACGCCCTCGCCGCCCATCTGCGTGAACGTGCTTGCGCGATCCATCCACACGGCCATGTAATGGCATCCGATACCCGCGACCGCGCGCGAACCTTCCGGCACATTGGTGCTGGTGTTGTGCGGGCAGCCCGAGCAAAAATACGGCGCGCGCGCGATGTCGATTACCTTCTTCGCGAGCACTCGCTCTTTCTCGTTGATCCACTCGACGCGCTGCTTGACGCGGTCACTGACATAAAACTTGGCAATCCGTCCCGCGATCACGCGAGCGATCATCGCTGGCGTCAATTCCGACGGCGCGGGCAGGAGCCAATCACCATGCGGACGCACCCATTCGCCCTTGGCGTCGAACTTGCCAACGACCTGCGGGCGCACGGCCTCCGACCAGTTGTACAGTTGCTCTTTCAACTGATATTCGAGCACTTGACGCTTCTCTTCGACGACCAGAATTTCTTCCAGACCTGACGCAAACTCATGCACGCCTTCAGGCTCCAGCGGCCACACCATGCCAACCTTGTAAACGCGCAGTCCGATGGCCTTCGCGAGTTCATCATCAATACCCAAATCTTCGAGCGCCTGACGCACGTCAAGGTACGCCTTGCCTGCCGCCATGATGCCCAGGCGCGGACGCGGCGAATCAATCGCGATGTAGTTCAACTTGTTTACACGGGCGTAGTGAATCGCCATGTAGATTTTGTAATCGTGCATGAGCTTTTCCTGCTCAAGCGGCGTGTGCGGCCAGCGAATATTCACGCCGCCTTCAGGCAGCGGAAAATCGGTCGGGATGATCGGCTTGATGCGATCCGGATCGACGATTACGCTGGCCGTTGATTCCACTGTATCGGTCACGGCCTTCACGCCCACGTAACAACCGGAATAGCGGCTCATCGCGTAGCCATGCACGCCGAGATCAAGGTATTCCTGTACGCCTGCCGGATACAAAATCGGGATCACTGCGCTGATGAATTCGTGATCGGATTGATGCGGCAAAGTGGAAGATTTCGCTCCGTGATCGTCACCTGCGATCAAAAGGACGCCACCATGCTTCGATGTCCCGGCATGGTTTGCGTGCTTGAACACATCGCCGCAACGATCGACGCCGGGCCCTTTGCCGTACCACATGGCGAACACGCCGTCGTACTTGGCTTGCGGGTACAAATTCAGCTGCTGCGTGCCCCAGACCGACGTAGCGGCCAGCTCCTCATTCACGCCCGGCACAAACGTAATGTGCGACTTGGCGAGGTGCTTTTTCGCTTTCCATGCATTCTGGTCAATCGCGCCAAGCGGCGAGCCGCGATAGCCAGACAAGAAGCCAGCCGTATTAAGCCCCGCTTTTTCGTCAATCTGGCGTTGCAGCATCATCAACCGCAAAAGCGCGTGAGAGCCGTTCATGTACATCCGACCCGACGGCAACGTGAACCGGTCGTCAAGCGCGACGTCCGTTATGGCCTTTTGCACGGCCTCCGGTAGCAATGGGGTGGGAAGCGGGGCTTGGGACATTAGGGGCACTCCTTGATGACGCACGCATTGCGGGATCACCGCTGCAGGCTGAAAATTGGGCTATTAGGTCAATTATGTTGACCTTTTTCGCATTACCCGGAATTTACTCGTTTTTGACGCGTTTGTCTCTATCAAAATTTCTGACGCAGCGCATTGAATGTTGATTCAACTTTTTCCATAAACGCCCACTGCATAGGGGCTACATGAACATAAACAAATAAGTCGACTTCTTGTCAAATTTTACTTTAGCCCCTATTCAAAGGCGGTTTCAGAGAAAAGCTGCTTGATGTAACCGAGTCTCCGCGACCTACGGCGTGCACGAGAGTAAGCAGCATCGATGCCAACGTAACAGCGCTTCCGGCGCCACCGGCATGCTTACCTCCCACTACGCACTTTGCCGTCGGATTTTCGTGGCCTGTGTTCACCACCATTCTCTCGACTTTCCCAGTGTTGGCCGTGATGTGTCGCCATGCAGAGCTACGGCCGCACAGCGCTACAGCCGCACAGCGCTTTTACGCAAAAAACGAGCGCTGCCCCTTGCGCGGTATTCCTTGCCAAAACGTTGCGAAAGGACTAGCCTGAAATTCTCAAACCGAGGGGGACACCGTCATGCTGATGCTGGACTTGTCACGCGCCGCTCCGTTTCTTCAGAGCGAATCGCTTTTTGCCCGCAAACTTCGAGCTCGCAAACCCGCCGCGATCAGCGCGCCGATCCTGGCGCTGCTGCTCATGTTGTTGGGCCTATACGTCCCCGGCGCACACGCGCAGACCTGCCCATTCGACGATGGCAACTCGTCGCTCGAAGTGGAGGGCTTGATCCTCACCCGCTATGCGCTCGGGATCACCGGTGCGCCGCTGGTGGCGAGCACCGGGATCAACGCGGTGGACGCGCCGACGGTGGAGGCGACGATTAACTGCCCGAGTTGCGGACTCAACGTCACCGGCAACCCGGCCTTGACCGTGGCCGATGCGACCATCATTTCGCGAAAGCTCGCAGGGTTTAGCGGCGCATCGCTCACCAACGGTCTCGCGCTTGGCACTGGCACGCGCAACACACCCGCGCTGGTGCAAAGTTTTTTGCTCTCGGGCTGCGGGGCCACCGGCGGCACCGTCACCAGCATCACGGCAGGCAGCGGCCTCACCGGCGGCACGATTACGGCGAGCGGCACCATCGCTGCCGACACCACCTTCCTGCAACGCCGTGTCGCTGCGCCTTGCGCGGCGGGCAGCTTCATTACCTCGATTGGTGCGGACGGCACGCCCACCTGCGCGACACCGTCAGCCATCATTATTGTGGCCAAGAGCGGTGGGCACTTCAGCACAATCAGCGCAGCCTTGACAAGCATTACCGACAACTCGGCCACGAATCGCTATCTCGTGTATGTGGCGCCTGGCACCTACGCCGAGACCGTGACGATGAAACCGTATGTCGACATCGAAGGCGCGGGAGAACTGGCAACCAAGATCACCCAAGTCGGCAACGCCAGTGGCGCCCCTACGCTTTCGGGGGCAAGCAATGCCGAGTTGCGTTTTCTGACGGTCGAGAACACTGGAGGTTTCGACTTCGCCGTGGCGATCCGGAACGTGTCCGCATCCCCGCGCTTCACCCACATCACCGCCAGCGCGTTAAACGGGGTCGAAACCGACGGGATCAAAAACATCTCGTCCTCGCCGAAACTGGAGCATGTCACAGTCAGCGCCACCAGCTCGGTCGGCAGCTACGGGATGCAAAACCTCGACTCTTCCCCAACCATCAACAATAGCGTCATCGCTGCGATTGGTGCAGCAAGCTTTGGCATCTACAACGCGACCACGGGCGGATCGTTTGTCGTCCGCGCAACGAACTCGCAGATCGCCGGCAACGCCTACACAATCTTCACGATCCCCTCCTATACGACCCTCGTTGTCGCATCGCAATTGAGCGGAGGCGCAGCAGGAGGTGGCGGCGGCACGGTAACCTGCATCGGCGTCTACGATGAGAACTTTGTCGCCCCCGGCTATATGACCTGTCCATAAATGATGTATCCAGTGTTCGGAAGCGCACCCCGACTTCGCAGGGGAGAGCGCCAGAGAGGTGAAATTTGGAAGCAATCGAATGAAGCGAGAAAAAAGCTATCAGCGCCAGGGATACGGGACTTGGCGTAGCGCATAGGGTGCAACGGTTTCGGTTCCACCTCGCTACATCGCCGTAGTCATTTCAACGCGTTCGTCTGCGTCAGCATCGTTCGGCGGAACCGCGTCAAGTTGCAGCCTACGGTGTTGAGTAACGACATGGGTAGGGCGCATTTCCATGGAACCGCCGCCCCGCATGAGTCAATCAGCTCTTTCCTGTATTCCACATTTCATCGAGGCTGGACGGTCAAATGACGTTTTCTCGACTTTTAGTCAATATTGGCTTTAGCCCTCGCACAGTGGCGCTTTCATGAAAAAGCCGTAAGTGTCTTTAACGAACAGCGTCTCTGCGAATGCAGCGCAAACAAAGGCAGCATTAGCATTGCCGCATGACGCAAAAATCCGACTTCAATTTCTTTCACCGTCTGCGCGTTCGCTGGGCCGAGGTGGATTTGCAGCGCGTGGTGTTCAACGGCAACTACCTGCTGTACTTTGACGTGGCGTTCACCGAATACTGGCGGGCGACGGGGCTCCGCGATCCGATTGGTCAACAGAAGGAAGGCGTCGAACTTTTTGTGCGCAAGGCACAGATTGAATACCACGGGTCAGCCGGGTTTGATGACGAGCTCGACATCGGCGTGCGTTGCGCAAAACTGGGACGCAGCAGCATGGCAATGGCCATCGCAATTTTTCGGGGCGACGAACATTTGATTGATGGCGAATTAATCTACGTTTACGCCAATGCGCACGAGAAGAAATCGGTGGCGATTCCGCAGGCGTGGCGCACGCGAATTGCAGAGATTGAAACGCTACCCCCCACTTGAACGTCGCATCGCCCAGTCAAACCCCCGCAGTCATCCCACCATCGACATAAAGAATGTGCCCATTCACAAAATCACTGGCTGGCGCGGCGAGGAAGATGATCGCGCCCTTGAGCTCATCAACGTTGCCCCATCGGCCAGCCGGTGTGCGTTGTTTTAGCCATGCCGTGAACGCGGCGTCCTGAACCAGCGCCTGCGTGAGCTCGGTATCGAAGTAACCAGGTCCCAAACCGTTCACCTGAATGCCATATTTGGCCAGCTCCACACACATGGCTTTGGTCATCATTTTGAGCGCACCCTTGGTGGTGACGTAGGGCACTATGTTGGCGCGACCCAGCTCGGAGTTCACGGAACAGACATTGATGATTTTGCCGCGACCGCGTGGCGCCATGTGGCGCACGACAGCCTGACTGACGGCGAACGCGCTGGTGACATTGGTGTCCATCAACCGCTGAAAATCTGCGAGTGGAAAATCGGTGAAGGCATTACGAATCTGGATGCCGGTGTTGTTGACAAGAACATCAATCGGACCGATATCGCGCTCGATGCTTTCAATGCTCTCAAGCACCGCAGCGGGATCCGTGACGTCGAACGCGCGCACGCTGGCCAGCTCCTCGCGCGTTACAAATTCAGCCGCGACGCGCTCGCATTTGGCAGCGTCGCGGCCGTTGATGATGACGTGCGCGCCGGAGCTTGCGAGCGCCTGTGCAAGCGCGAGACCTATGCCTTGCGACGAGCCAGTCACCAGAGCGCGTTTGCCCGTTAGATCGAATAGGGGATGCGGAGTGTTCATTGCGCAAATGTAGCTCGGATGCTTGCATCCGGGCTACACTCAATTCGATAGGAGGAAACGATGCTGATGGCGATGCTTTACGGCGCAAAGGACTTGCGCCTCGAACGCGGCGAAGATCCGGCGGTCGGCGCTGGACAGGTGAAAGTGCGCTTCGGTGCGGGCGGCATCTGCGGCAGCGATCTGTCGTACTTTGGTAAAGGCCGTGTCGGTGACTTTGCAGTGATGCAGCCGCTATGCCTCGGGCATGAAGTTTCTGGCGAAGTCGTCGAAATTGGCAGCGGCGTATCGCGCGTAAAAACGGGCGACCGTGTCGCAATCAACCCGAATCAACCGTGCCGCGTCTGTCGCACCTGCATGGCGGGCAAGGGACACCTCTGCCTGAAGATGAATTTCTACGGCAGCGCAGCAGTCTTTCCGCACATTCAGGGTGTGTTTCGTGAAGTCATTGTGGCGACTGAGGCGCAGTGTTTTGTGGTGCCCGAGAGCTGCGACTTTCGTACGGCTGCAATGGCTGAGCCGCTGGCCGTGGCGCTGCATGCGGTGCGCCGCGCCGGCTCACTGGTGGGTAAAAGCGTTTTGGTAACGGGTGTAGGGCCCATTGGCAGCCTGTGCGTGCTGGCAGCGCGACGCGCTGGTGCGGCACATATTGCAGTGACCGATGTGGCTGACGCGGCACTCAAGCGCGCTCAGGTGTTGGGTATTGACGAGGCGGTCAATGCCGTCACAGGGGCCGACCAGATTGAGCGCTGGTATGCCAACAAGGGCACATTTGACGTGACATTTGAATGCTCAGGCAATTCGGCCGCGATCACCTCCGCGATTCAGGCCACGGCGTCGGGCGGCTGCGTCGTTCAGGTCGGCATGCTGGGGGTACCGACCGCGGACATTCCAGTTAATCGCTTCGTGTCGCGTGAAGTCGATCTGCTCGGTGCCTTCCGTTTTGATAGCGAGTACGGTGCTGCCGTGCATGAGCTGGCGCACGGTTTAATCGATGTGTCGTCGCTGCTCACGCATACCTACAAAATGTCAGCGGCCAACGACGCATTCGCAATGGCGGCAGAT
Organism: Casimicrobium sp.; assembly: GCA_039925745.1. Lineage (GTDB taxonomy): Bacteria > Pseudomonadota > Gammaproteobacteria > Burkholderiales > Casimicrobiaceae > Casimicrobium. Next base: position 11,544 of record JBDSYI010000494.1, read on the forward strand.
CGCTCGCAGAGCATGAAGGTGCATTTGACGTTTTGATCGCGGTGGCGGCAATAGCGCCCGTAGGAGCGGCTTTGCCGCGAACGGCGTATGCGCGATGTCACGGGTCGCGGCAGCGCCGCTCCTCCGGCGGCACTGCCGCGCCCACAACTGCACCCGCAATGCCAAAATAGCGCGTTCACTCCTGATAAATTCCCCATGCTCGATTGCATCACCCTCGATCCGCCCGCTCCCGCCACTGCCTGCGTCCTCTGGATGCATGGCCTGGGGGCTGACGGCAATGACTTTGTGCCCGTCGTCCCAGAGCTAGGATTGCCAGAAAAACACGGCGTGCGTTTCGTGTTTCCCAATGCGCCGTCAATGCCGGTCACGATTAATGGCGGTTACGTCATGCCCGCCTGGTATGACATCGCGTCCGCCGAAATCGACAAGCGCGCCGACGAAGCGGGCGTCCGCAAGAGTCAGGCGGCAATCACCGAGTTAATTGCAGACCAGCGCGCCAAAGGCATCGCGTCCGAGCGTATCGTGCTCGCGGGCTTTTCACAGGGCGGCGTGGTTGCGCTGCAAACGGGCTTACGCCACAGCGAAAAATTGGCTGGCATTATGGCGCTATCCACTTATCTGGCGTGCGTTGAAACGGTCGGAACGGAGGCCTCATCGGCCAATCGCGACATACCGATATTCATGGCGCACGGCTCGATCGATCCAGTGATTCCCATTGCGTTGGCGAAGCTTTCAAAAGCGCGTCTGGAAACTCACGGCTACAAAATTGAGTGGCACGAATACGGCATGCCGCATTCGGTGTGTGCCGAGGAAATTGAAGCGATAGGCGCATTTTTGACGCGCGTTCTGAAGCTCTGATTTAGCCGCCGAATTAGTGTCGACATCGCCCGATGAATCGTTGCGCCTGATGCGCTCGTTGCAGGACGGAGACGTTCGTCGACTGGCGTGGGCGATCGGCTCGCCTTCGTTATTTGAGCCAGGCAATGCAGCATGGCAGGGTCGCCTTCGCAGCGACGAATGGTCAGCTCGTGAATTCGCCCGATGCACCGACTGGCTGCACCAGCAAGACCGAGCGCCCGAGGCGTTGAAGCTTGCGCTGGGTGATCCACTAATTAATACTCCACTCGGACATACTTTCGAAAAATTAGTGCTGTTCTGGCAATCAACCCGCCCCGATGTGCGGGCTTCAACCCGTGGCCTGATGGTGCGCAACGGCGGTCGTACGCTGGGCGAATTTGACATCGTGCTTCTGCGCCATGACGGCGTGATCGAAACGCTAGAAGTGACGGTCAAGTATTACCTGAATCTGCGTCCCGAGTTGGGGATCGAAGGCTGCATCGGACCCCGCGCTTTTGACCGTATGAGCGACAAATTCGGCAAGATGACGACGAGGCAAACAGATCTTGGACACACTGAATTTGGCCGGATTGCGATTGCCCGTTGGCTGGAAAATTCGTGCGGCGAGACACGGGTGCCGGATCAGCTGGTCGTAGAAAACTATGCGCTCGCGCGAGGTTTTGTATTTCATCCGTCAAGTGAGGCAGCGGCTCCGGTGGAGCTTTCGTCAGCACATGGACGTGGCCTGTGGCAAACCGATGCGATTGAATTACCAGACGATGGCCTGACCCGATGGCGAAATCTATCGAGCCGGGAGTGGCTGGGTGAATATCGCGGCACCGCGGATGACAGCACTTGGCCGATCGACCCGGCGATGCCACGTTTGTACGCCCGACTGGAAGCATCTGGCAACGAATGGCAGGAGATCGAACGCCGATTCGTGGTGCGCGCCGAAGCGGGATTGCTGAAATCTGTGTGATTCGATGACTCCCGCGTCCGCTTACCGAAACGACATCGATGGCCTGCGCGCACTGGCCGTGCTCTCGGTCATGCTGTATCACTTAAGCGCGTCGATCATGCCGGGCGGTTTTGTTGGTGTCGATATCTTCTTCGTGATTTCTGGCTTTGTGGTCAGTGCGTCGCTGGCGAATGTAGCGACCGAACGAGCGGGCCATTTGCTGCGATTTGATCGCTTCGTTGCGTTTTTTTATGCTCGCCGTCTGGCCCGCATCGGCCCCGCCCTGATTTTGGTGTTGCTAACGACGGCCTTGCTGGCAACTCTTTTTGTGCCGCGTGCGTGGCTCAGTGAGTTCAATGAGCGCACTGGTCTCTATGCGTTTTACGGCCTCAGCAATTGGGTGCTGCAAACCAACGTCGACACTTACTTCGCACCGCGTGCGGAATTCAATCCTTACACGCATACCTGGTCGCTAGGCGTCGAGGAGCAGTTTTATGTCGTGTTTCCGTTTCTGTTTTTTCTGTGGGTTGCGGCACGCCGAACGTTGACGCGGCGCATGGCAACTGCCAGCCTGATTGGGCTAGGCGTTG
>JBDSYI010000495.1:0-4446 GCA_039925745.1 Casimicrobium sp.
TAGGGCGACCGATGGCCATCCCCATGCGGCTGCCCAACCTGCATAATCAGCTAGTTTTTCTGAATATTCCAGTACGCCGAACCCGCTGTTTTCAGCACGCCCGTGATGTTTTTGCGAACGGCGGCAGGATTTTTGTATTCGCCGAGGATCGCATGCGTGCCAACTTGCGTGGCGCGCACTTGAACCTCTTCTGCCAAGCGCTTTTTCTCGGCATCCGTTCCAGCACGAGCGAATTCGTCGCGCAGCTTTTCCAGCGTGGCGTCGGTCGCCCAGCCCGCCCAGCCCTTTTCGCCATTGCCACCCAAAGGCGCACTGGTCAGCGGGTTCATGATGTCGGCACCGACCCATGCCGTCAGGAAAATGTTCCAGCCGCCCTGATCGGCAGGATCTTTTTTGGAGCGACGAGCGACCAGCGAGCCCCAATCCATCGTAATCAGGTCAACCTTGAAACCGGCCTGACGCAGAAGCTGCGTGGCGACTAACGGCAACTTGTGAATTGATTGCAAATCCGTCGGACGCAACACGACAATCGGCTTGCCGTCGTAGCCCGAAGCCTTCAGCAGTTCCTGAGCCTTAGTCATATTGCCTTTGACCATGAACTCGCTGCCTTTGGGCGAGGCGAGCGGCGTCCCGCACGGATACATGCTCGGGCAGGTAAAGTACATGCCCTCATTTTCAGGCCCGACCTGGGCGCGCAGGAAAGCTTCCTGATTGACCGCCCACATCGCAGCTTCGCGTACCTTGACGTTGTTAAACGGCGGCACCAGATGATTAAAGCGCATCACGTATTGATAGTTGACCGTGCCGGTGTCGACGATATTGACGCGTGGGTCTTTGCGCAACTGTGGATACTGTTCGAATGCGGGTTGTTCGATCATGTCGATCTCACCGGCGAGCAGTGCGTTGAGCTGCGTCTGCGGGTCCTTGAGCGCGAGCCACTCGACACGATCTACGTAGACCTTCTTGCCACCGGCGAGGCCGGATGGCGGCTCGTTGCGTGGCACGTACTTCGTGTTCTTGACGTAAATTGATTGCACGCCCGCTTTGTATTCGTCTTTCTTGAAAATGTACGGGCCGGAACCGGTGTAGTCATCTATCACCTTGAACGGATCGGTCGCTGCGACGCGTGCGGGCATGATAAACGCGGGGTTTGACGACGGCTTGCCGAGCGCGTCGAGCACAATACCGGTCGGCTCTTTAAGCGTCATGCGAAACGTCCGGGCGTCGGGCGCATCCATCTTGTCAACGAACGTCATTAGCTTTTGACCGAAGGTGTCGCGCGCACCCCAGCGCTTGATCGATGCAACGACGTCCTCGCCCGTTACCGGTTTGCCGTCATGAAATTCGAGCTTGTCGCGCAGCGTAAACGTGTAGACCTTTTTGTCTGGGCTTACCGTCCATTTGTCAACCATCTGCGGCTTGATCGCGCCCTTCTCGTCAGTGGCAAACAAGGTGTCGTAAACCATATAGCCGTGGTTGCGTGTGATGTACGCGGTCACGTTGAACGGATCAAGGTTGGCCGGGAAGGCGTGCGGAGCGACCTTCAACACTTTCTGCTGCGCGAACGCAGAAGATGCGGGCAACGCGATGAAGAGCGCTGTCGCAAGGCATGCAAATAGTTTGGAATACTTCACGGATCGTTCTCCCTCAATATGTACGTTTAACAATGATAGTCGCGGCACGTTCTTTGGCCAGACCGTCTGATCAGCTTTTAATGAAACGCGGGCGATGCGCTTAAGTCTGTCCCTAGATTCGCACTGGCCAAGGCCTTTGCGTGGGCCTGATTTGTTCAATGATGCGCGAAATTTGCAGCACACCCAAATCGTCAAACCGGCGACCCGCGACTTGCACGCCGATCGGCAAACCGGTGGTCCGCGTCTCGGTTGAGTAGTTCCAGTTGATCGACGCAGCGGGTTGCTCGCTCATGTTGTACGGCACGGTGAACGCGATATGCGCCAACGCGCGCTCCGGGTCGTTGTCAGGTGAGCAATGCTCAGCGCGGAATGCCGGAACCGGGCACACCGGCGAAATAATGAAGTCAAACCCGTGTGTTGCGGCGACCGTAGCCTCGCGCATGGCGACGACTTGCGCAAAAAACCCGATCACCGTATCGCCTGAAAAATTCTTTGCGCGATGGGTCGCCCAGTGCACGATAAACGGCAAAATCTTTTCACGCACCGCCTCTGGCATCCGAGAAATTTCGGAGTAGCTTCGCGCTTCAAAAAAACCACAGATCCCCTCCAGCATCTCGCGGGTAATGAACGACGAAATCGGTTCAACACGCGCGCCCTGTTGTTCGAGCAGCTGTCCGCACTCCCAGGTTGCGCTGGCAACGTCGCTTTGCACCCCAAGCCCTGCACGCATATCGGTGATCACGCCAATTCGCTTGCCTTTCAACGAAAAGCGCTCAAGCTCTGCGGCATAGTCCACGTTGTGCGGCGGCAGGTTCATGAAGTCACGACCATCGGGATCAGGCCGTGAAATCACATTCATCAGCAATGCCGCATCGAGCACGGTGCGCGTCATTGGGCCCGCCACGCGCCCCATGTAGGGCGGGTTGATTGGCACGCGCCCGAGCGACGGCTTTAATCCATAGATGCCGCAGAAGCTCGCGGGAATCCGCACCGAGCCGCCAATGTCTGTGCCAATGTGCAGCGGCCCATAGCCAGCCGCGCACGCCGCACCCGCACCAGAACTGGACCCGCCGGGGTTGCGATTTAACTGCCACGGATTGCGAGTCACGCCGTGAAAGCTCGATTGTCCCGACGACAGCATGCCAAAGTCCGGCATCGTCGTTTTGCCGACCAAAACGAGTCCGGCTTCGCGGACACGATCTGCAATCGGCGAATTGATCGTTTTTGGTGCCAGCGAATTGGCAGCCGTACCAATCGGAGCGGCGTCGCCGGTCGTGTAGAGATTTTCTTTGAGCGTGATTGGCACGCCATCAAGCGGCGACAGCGGTTTGCCAGCCTTCCAGCGTGCGTCACTATCGGCGGCGGCGGTAGTTGCCTCCCGGGCCTTGGTCAGGTACAGCGCGTTTAGTCTCGGCTCACATTCCGCGAATCGCTCAAGCGTTGCTTCAACCACAGCCGTTGGCTTGACGCCGCCCACGGCGTACTGTCGAGACAAGTCAGAAGCGTTTAACCAGCACAGCGTATTCATACTGACAGTGTAGCGCCGCCCGCAGGCAGTTGACATACCCGCGCATCACTCCCAGGTAATTGGACCAGCGAATCCGCATTCAACAAAAAAGGCTCCCGAAGGAGCCTTTTTCGAATTCACCGGATATTGCGACCCGGTGAGTTACGCGTTAGCGCTTATTTGCTGGGGCGGCGACGTTGAAAGCCGACCAAGCCCGCAAGCATCAGGCTCATCAGGCCGAGACCCCATGCACCCATCGTTGGCACGATCAGCGGAACATCGTTGTCGATGACCGTCGCAACCGCAGCAGCGGTCGGAACCGTCACTGAGGCGTTGTTCGAACCGACAGCCGTGCCGCTGAGCGTGAGCGTCAGTGAGCGGGTGTTGCCGATGATTACATCGTTAAATGTCGGCACCGACACTACAAACGGTGTACCGCAGGTGAGGGTTCCTACCGCACCGGACATACCGGGAGTCGCGGGAGCGGCACCAGCATCCTGAGCCGGAGTAACCGCAAAGTTAAGCCCAGTCACCGAAGCACCCGCAGGTCCGGTACACGCAATCGCGAATGTCACGACGCCGCCTTCGATGACGCCAGTAGGCGTAACCGTCACTGTGATTTCATCGTCGGCGATCACGCCCGTTGCTGACGATGGCGTTCCGACAAGGTAGGAACCCGCCACCGTAGGCGCAGCAACCGCAACGACGACGTTAACGTTACCGTCCGCGACAGCGTTGTTAATGCCGGTTACGGTGCAGCTAGCCGTTGGAGACGCGCCAGCAAACGTGATCGTCGGAGCGCAGGTGGTGCTGTAGCGTGCGCTTGTCGTCGGTGGAGTCACGTTGACGGTTAGTGGAGCAGCAAGCGCCGCTGCATTACCACCTGCACGAGTAAAGGTGTAGGTCAGGACACCGCCAGCCTCAGTTGCAGGGCTGCCGCCAACGGCGACCGTAACGGTCTGAGGTGTGTCATCGTCATTGACGTTGATGGTGCCAGTCGTTGGTGTACCCAGCGTGCCGGCAACTGCAGTCGAGATGGTAAACGTACCCGACTTGTTACCCTGTACCACCGAGTCATTGACCCGTGGCGAAATCGTGATCGACTGTGTAGCACCACCGCAGGCTGGGAAGTTGAGCGCCCCAGTCAGCGCCGGAGCAGCGATGTCGCCCGGATTCGTCAGATTGGTAATTGCGTACTGCACCGAGCCGGACGTTAAGCCGCCGGTGAAGGCACCCGTACACGTTACGGTCAACGTATCGGTCGCAACATTACCTTCGGTCACGGTGGCCGTGGTCTTGGTAACG
>JBDSYI010000496.1:0-3862 GCA_039925745.1 Casimicrobium sp.
GGCAAGAGCCGCGCCAAGATGGTTGATGAGACGAACAATACGATTACCTTTGCCGATGTCGCCGGGTGTGATGAGGCGAAAGAAGAAGTCTCCGAGATCGTTGATTTCCTGAAAGACCCCAGCAAGTTTCAAAAACTGGGCGGACGTATTCCGCGCGGCGTGCTGCTGGTCGGTTCGCCGGGAACAGGTAAGACACTGCTTGCCAAAGCGATTGCGGGCGAAGCCAAGGTGCCGTTCTTCGCGATTTCTGGTTCGGACTTCGTTGAAATGTTTGTCGGCGTGGGCGCTGCACGCGTTCGTGACATGTTCGACCAAGCCAAGAAAAGCGCGCCGTGCATCATCTTCATTGACGAGATTGATGCCGTCGGTCGTCAACGCGGCGCGGGCCTCGGTGGCGGAAATGACGAACGCGAACAAACGTTGAACCAGATGTTGGTCGAGATGGACGGCTTCGAAGGCTCGCAAGGCGTGATCGTGGTCGCGGCGACTAACCGCCCTGACGTGCTTGATCCTGCGCTGTTGCGCCCCGGTCGATTTGACCGTCAAGTGGTGGTTCCTTTGCCAGACATTCGTGGTCGTGAACAAATTCTGCAAGTGCATATGCGCAAAGTGCCAATCGCAGCTGACGTGAATGCGCACGTCATCGCTCGTGGTTGCCCAGGTTTGTCGGGTGCAGATATCGCCAATCTGGTGAACGAAGCGGCATTGTTTGCTGCGCGCAGCAACAAGCGTCTGGTCGACATGGACGACTTTGAGCGTGCCAAAGACAAGATCTACATGGGCGCCGAGCGCAAATCGATGGTTCTCTCCGATGAGGAAAAACGCGCCACTGCGTATCACGAATCGGGTCACGCCATCATCGCGACGATCATGCCGAAAGCCGATCCGGTGCACAAGGTCACCATCATCCCGCGCGGTCGCGCCTTGGGTGTGACATGGCAACTGCCAGCACGTGATCGAATCTCCATGTACAAAGATCAGATGCTGACCGAAATTTCAGTGCTGTTCGGTGGGCGGATCGCTGAGGACTTGTTCGTAAAGAACATTTCGACTGGCGCGTCGAATGACTTTGAACGTGCAACGAAAATTGCCCGTGACATGGTGACTCGTTACGGCATGAGCGATCTGCTCGGTCCAATGGTTTACGCCGAAAATGAAGGAGAAGTGTTTCTTGGACGCAGCGTCACACAGACGCAGAACGTATCGAACGAAACGCTGCAAAAAGTTGACCTTGAAATTCGTCGCATCATCGATGAGCAGTACGCTGTATCGACCAAAATCCTGCAGGACTACGCACCGCAAGTCGAGGCGATGACCGCCGCATTGATGGAATACGAAACCATCGACGCCGATCAAATCGCTGACATCATGGCGGGGCGTACGGTACGTGCAATCAAGTCGTACAACACGCCGACTGGCAAAGGCGACGATTCGTCTGCTGGAACCGCTGAACCGGTATCGGCAGAGGGTGGCGAAGCCAAGGTTGATGCAACCACTCCGGCTGCAGTTTCTCCAAAAGCAGCGCCCGAGTCCTTGTAGCCTAGATTGCCGTCGGCTCGATGCTGAAGGCGCTTGGTTGGTCAGGCTTTACTCGGACGAGGTGAGGCTGAGGTGCCAACGGTTAGCGGTACACCATCAAAACCGACGCAATTTGCGTCGGTTTTTTTGTTTTTTGCTTCTCGCTTTTTCGCTACTCCCGCCGCCTGGGCCGACAGCACTGCTGAATCAGGTGCCGAAGATCGTCGCGTGGCAGTGATCGTGCGTTTTTAATAGCCGCAGTAGGCAAGCCACTACTTCGGTGGCGTATTCGTCACTGCGTAAGTTGCCAGAAACGCGTCTAGGCCGTCCTTCTCGAAAATATCTGGGCTCCATTCCTCATGATCTAACGACTCTGGTTTGAGAGTAAGGTACGCATCGGCGGCAATCGCCTTGCCTGCCACGGTGACTGCTATCGATACGCGTGCATAGTCGCCGGTTTCGAAGTGATCTAGCCGCACGATATCTTCGGCTGAAACGCCGTAGTACACGCGCCCGGTTAGCGCGCTCGCGTTCGCATTGATGATGAGTGCAGGATAGTGCTCGTTGCGAATCCGAAGGCGCTGGAAACCATGGACAGTGGCCTCGCTGCTGCGGTAGCGACCTTTAACTACACGATCCCATACCACCGGAAACATGAGCGATCCGTAGGTGAAAACGTTTCGTGCTTCAGTCATGATTCACCTCCAAAATGATTCTCTGTGCTGCACGCTCGCCCGAAATGACTGCGGCTTCGAGCGTCGCGGGGAGCTCGGACACGCACCAATCTCCAGCGAAAACTAATCGTCCAATCTGTTTAGGAATGTCAGTGAGGATTTGGCATTGACTGGGGGTACAAGAATAAGTGGCGCGCTTTTCCGTGACGACGAACTGCCAGAGCGGAGTCGGCAGTCTGTAGCTTCGCGTGAGCTGGGAAAGCGTCTCGCTTATCAAGCACGACTCACTACCTGCTCGGTGGTCTACGCTGATCACAACGCTGGCCCGCCAATGCCCGTTTGCGAGCGAATGCCAGAACACCCACTGCCCCGGCGATCCATCGAGCATGTGCATGGGTACTTGATGGTTTGGTCCAAGATCACGGTATGAAAAATCAAAATGCAGCGTTGTGATTGGCTCGTAGGTGAGCGTTCGCGTTCGTTCGACCACCTCAAGAGCTGCCGGGACTTCTGAAAGCAGACGCGGCAAATGTTGCGGGCCAGTGGCCACAATGACGAAGTCGAACGCTTGCGTCGACTCATCGCGCAACCTCACAGTTGCGCCGGACTTTGTTGTGGCCACCGACGTGACGTAGGTGCTCCGCCATACTTCACCTCCCATTGAGCGAACTGCCTTGAGTGCTGGTTCCGGCAGCAGCGCCGTCAAGTTGACACGCGGAATGATCAGATCACTGCCCCGAGCATCGCCCGTGAATGATCGTTTCAGTACCTCGACAAACACGCTGGCACTCGCGACGTCTGGTGGCGTATTGAGTGCGGCGATACAAAGCGGCTCCCACAACAATCGGCGTACGCGGGCCGGTTGCTTTTCGATTACCTGTGAAACCGTAGCAGCGGCACTAATCGACCCGTCACGCAGGTGTCGCGCCGCCCACCAAGCGGCTGCTAATTTTTCAGTAAAACTGAAGCCTTTAGCGCCAATGATTGCTGCCAGTAAATGAATAGGGGCTGGCAAGTTCGGTGCGGCTAGTGAAAGTGGCAATGATGTATTCGGCGCGGATTGCAGCATGAGCGGTAGCCGCAAGTAGGGCGCATCGTGTGCAGAATGAGCAGCGTGAAGGCTGTCAATCATAGCCAGCGAACGCGCATATGCACCTAGCAACAAGTGCTGCCCGTTGTCAAACAGGTGGCCTGATTTTTCGACAACGCGCGCCCGGCCGCCAGCAATACTGTTCGCCTCAAACACGGTAACGTGAATGCCCGCACGCGCCAGCATCAGCGCAGCGGTTGCGCCAGCCCACCCAGCGCCAATGACCGCAACGCGCGTCATGCGAACGTCGAGGTCTTCCAGGCCAACCACAGCTTACGAATTGGAGTCAGTGCGACGCGATGTTCCATCACGCGGAAGCCGTCGCGCTTGATCTCTTCAAGTAACGCCCGATAAATCGCGCCCATCGCTAGTCCGGGCCGTTGCGCGGTCCGATCTTCTCGCGGCAGCGCATCCGTTGCACGATCAAAGCTGGCGACGGCGCGGTCGCATTGAAACCGCATCATGCCGACGAAATCGCCTTCTACCCGTCCCTGCAATACCGAGCTCAATGGCACACCAAATTGCGCCAATTCGTTTTGCGGTAAATAAATTCGACCGCGACGCGCATCCTCGCCGACGT
>JBDSYI010000497.1:0-17563 GCA_039925745.1 Casimicrobium sp.
CCCATTGTTCGCTGACGCGTTGTCCGACTATGCGCGCGAGCACATCGAGTCCGCCGCCCGCCGGGAAACCTACAAGCAGTTTCACCGGTTTGTTGGGGTAGCTTTGGGCGCTAGCCGAGGCTACAACGAGCGCTGCAATGCAGAAGGTAAACAGACGTCGCACTAGCATCTCCTTGAAGTTATGCCCTCAGGGGCAAGTATTTCGATGATGGTAGTCTGAAATCGTCGTTAACGAGCCTGCCGGTTTCACTGGCGGCGATGCGTTGTGCCGCCGCATCGCGCGTCTTTGTGCCGCAAAGAACGCAGCTCCGTAACGAGCTAGCCTGGATTTGCCGCAGCCACGACAAAGCTGTCGGCGAAAAATTCATCCTCCGGCAGTCCGCACTTCGATACGAATTCTGTCCGCGCCGAGTCGACAACGATCGGCGCGCCGCAGACGTAGACCTGATGTGCCGACAGATCGGGAAAGTCCGAAATCACGGCACGATGAACGAAACCGGTGCGACCCCGCCAGTTATCTTCCGGCAACGCATCGCTAATCACCGGAATGTAGGTGAACTGCGCCGGAAATTTGTCCACCCATGCACGCGCCAGAGCATCAAGATACAAATCCTTCGGCCGCCGTCCGCCCCAATACAGCGTGACTTTGCGCTTGATTTCACTGTGGATCATGTGCTCGATGATGGCCTTGATCGGCGCGAAGCCGGTGCCACTGGCCACCATGATGATTGGTTTGTCGGATTCTTCACGCAGAAAAAACGAGCCGTGCGCGCCTTCAAATCGCAGGATGTCGCGTACTTTAAGAATCGGTTCCGTCACGCCGAATACGCGGTCAGTAAACATACCCCCAGGCAAGTGGCGGATATGCAATTCGATGAGCGCATCGTCATGCGGTGCGTTCGCCATCGAGAAGCTGCGCCGTTTGCCGTCCTTCAACAAAAATTCGAGGTACTGCCCGGCGCTGTATTGCAGACGCTCGTTGGCCGGTAGCTTGATGCGCATAATCGTCACGTCGTCGACCACGCGGTCTAGGTGCTCAATTCGCGACGGCAGCGTCTTCAATACGGCGTCGCCCGCCTTGCGCACGTCGCGCGCTTCGATGACCACATTGCCAAGCGGTTTGGCCACGCAGAACAGACATTTGCCCTGCTCGCGCTCAAGCTCTGGCAGGGTCGTCGCCTGGTGTGGCCCGTGTACTACCGTGCCCGCGATGATGCGGCCTTTGCACGAACCGCAGGCGCCATTTTTGCAGCCGTACGGGATCAAAAAGCCAGAGCGCAGCGCTGCTGACAAAATAGTCTCATCGGCGTCGCAGCTAAATATGTGACCACCGGGTTCGAGCGTGATTTGAGGCATGGACTGAAAGCTTAACTAGCGTGAAAAAGAAACTGCGAAAGCTGAGACTACTGATCGTTGGCGCGGGTGACGTGGCGCGTCGATTGACGACACGTGTTGGCGTTGATGAACGCGTGCGATGGCTGGGTCTGGCGCGAAGCGCTGAAACTGCCGACGCGCTGCGCCATGCGGGAATTTTACCGATTGCCGGTGATCTTGATTCTTCGCCAAGTCTCAGGCGTGCCGGAGCGTTAGCGCGCAGCGTGAACGCGGTGTTGCATCTGGCTCCGCCGCCGGGCGATGGCGAGGACGATCCGCGCATGAAGCGTTGGCTCGCTGCGTCAGCGACGATCAGCAAATTAGGCCGTCGCGCTCCCGAACGTGCGGCTTCGAGTGGAATCAAAATGCGCAGTTTGATTCGTCCGCACCCGCCTCTGCGCAGCGTCTACGTGAGCACTACAGGCGTCTACGGTGATTGTGCCGGTGACTCTATCGACGAAACGCGACGCACAAAGCCGGCGAGTGGGCGCGCCAAGCGTCGTGTTGCTGCCGAGACGCGGCTGCGTGCGTTTCGTCGGCAACGCTTCACCATTCTGCGCGCTCCGGGCATTTACGCTGCCGAGCGTTTGCCTATCGAGCGCCTTCGCGCCGGGACGCCCGTGCTTTCAGCAACCGACGACGTGTTCACCAATCACATTCATGGCGATGATCTGGCGCGCGCGATCTGGCTGGCTGTGTTTCGGGGCGGGGCGAATCGGGTCTTGAATGTGGTTGATGATGCTGAGCAAAAGATGGGCGACTATTTTGATGAGGTCGCGGCAGCGGTCGGTCTGAACAAACCTCCGCGATTGCCGCGCGCACTGCTTCTGCGCGCGGTGTCGCCGATGCTTCATTCGTTTATGAACGAATCTCGCCGCATTGACAATGCTCGCCTGAAACGCGAACTGCGGTTCCGTTTCAAATATCCAACGCCCACCGCGCTGTTGCGCGACATGAAACCAACCGCTGCGCTGCAAAGATCATTGCTATGACTTACGCGCAAATTACAGCCAAACTTGACGCCTATGAGCGCCTGATCCGGCTCGACAAACCGGTCGGATTTTTGCTGCTTATGTGGCCCACGCTATGGGGATTGTGGATGGCGGGGTACGGCGCGATGGACATTCGTTTCGTGTTCATCTTTGCGCTCGGGACGATCCTGATGCGCTCAGCAGGTTGCGCGGTAAATGATTGGGCAGACCGCGAATTTGATGGCGCGGTGAAGCGCACCGCGATGCGGCCACTGGCGTCCGGCGAAATCAGTGGGCGCGAGGCGCTGTGGGTGGGCGTCGCCTGCGCGCTGGCTGCCGCAATACTGTTGATTCCACTGAATTGGCAGGCCCGATTTTGGGCGCTACCGGCGCTCGCGGTCGCTGCGATTTATCCATTTAGCAAACGCGTTTTTGCCGTTCCACAGGCGATCCTTGGGCTCGCGTTCAGCATGGGCATTCCGATGGCGTTTGCAGCCGTACGCGGTGAAGTGCCGCTCCTCGCCTGGGTGCTGATGTTCGCGAATTTCTTCTGGGTCATGGCCTACGATACCGAGTACGCGATGGTGGATCGCGATGACGACATTCGCATCGGCATCAAAACCTCAGCGCTGTTTTTCGGTAAGTTTGATGTGGTCGCGGTGGCCGTGAGTTACGCGTCGTTTCTCGGCCTCATGGCGGGCGTCGGCGTGTGGCAGCAGTTTGGGATTTTTTATTACGCCGGACTCGTACTAGGGGCCGTCTTGGCCATTAATCACATCTGGCTGATTCGCGGGCGTAATCGACTGAAATGTTTTACGGCGTTTCGCGGCAATAATTTGCTCGGGATTTGCGTGTTTGTTGGCGTCGCGCTGGATTTCGCGGTGCGCCAAAAAGCCTGGCCGCAATGGTATTGAAAGCATCAACTTTTGCTTGAATTGACCATAGAACGAGGGCTAGATGCTATAAAACGCAATAGTCGATAATCAATGATTCGCTCAGTTAGCCCGTGATCAGAGGCGCTTTGACGAAAAAGCTATATCGTCAATTCAAGATTATCAAGCAAGCGCGGCGTGCCTAATTTTGCGGCAGCAAGCACCACCAGTTCGGTGTCGCCGTCATGCGGAATCAGCAGATCAGTACGACGTCGAACAGTGATGTAATCGGGCCTCCAGCCGTGCCGCTCCAGCTCGGTCATCGCCTCGGCTTCAATCGTCGCGTAAGCATGCGTTCCGGTACGAATGGCGGCTGCCACGTCGCTTAACACGCGGTACAACCGAGGCGCTTCGGCGCGTTCGGTGGCGGTCAAGTATTGATTGCGCGATGACAGTGCGAGGCCATCCTCCGAGCGTACGGTTTCCGCCAGAATGATCTCGACGGGGGATGCAAGCTGGCGCGCCATCGTTTGCAGTATGAGGCACTGCTGGTAGTCTTTTTTGCCGAACACGGCCGCGTGTGGCTGCACCATGTTGAAGAGCTTCAACACCACCGTGGCAACACCACGAAAGTGCCCTGGCCTCACTGCACCTTCAAGAATATTTTCGATACTGTCAGGATGCACGGTGTAGGTCTGCGGCTCAGGATAGAGCTCGGCCTCGTCGGGCGCAAACACGACGTCGCAATTAATGCTTTCCAGCTTCGCGCAATCGTCCTGCAACGTGCGCGGATAGCGATCAAAGTCTTCCTTGGGCCCAAATTGCAAGCGGTTCACAAAAATGCTCACCACCGTGCAAGCCCCGCGTGGGCGCGCCTCTTCGACGAGACGCAAATGCCCTTCATGCAAATTGCCCATCGTCGGTACGAACACGTTGTTCGGCACGCCACGCAGGTATTTGCGCAGCTCGGCAACGGTATGAATCAGTTCCATGGTAATTCGCCTCGGTCGGATCGTTTACGCCATTGCGTGAATGGTGTGAATCAGTTCATTGGGTTGCATGATGATGCGGTGCGCGCCGGCATTTTGCAACTCGTCACGCGAACCGAAGCCCCACAGTACGCCTATCGAATGCAAATCCGTGTGCTTCGCGGCCTCGATGTCTTTGTCGCGATCACCAATCATCACCGCATTGGTGGGCGCGACGTCGTATTTCGACACTAGATGCGCGAGCAAATCAGTTTTTCGATCAAATTTTCCGTCAAACTCGGGGCCGTGGATGCCGTCGAAATAGCGCGTCAGCTGAAAATGCTCAATGATGCGTTCGGCGAAAACTCGCGGCTTGCTGGTGCATAACGCAATGGTGAAGCCCTGCAAATGCAGCGACCGAATCGCGTCCGCCATGCCGTCGTACAGCGTGTTTTCCAGCCAGCCTTTTTCCTGATAGCGCGCTCTGTAATGATGCAGCGCAGCCTCAGCATCAATGCCGGGAAAAGTACGCGGTAACGACTCGCGAAAAGGTGGGCCAACGAAGGGCAAAACCTCAGCGTCGGACAACTCGCGAAGCCCGAGTTCTTTCAACGCGAAGTTAAGACAACGGGCAATGCCGTCGAAATTATTTGACACCGTG
Organism: Casimicrobium sp.; assembly: GCA_039925745.1. GTDB lineage: Bacteria > Pseudomonadota > Gammaproteobacteria > Burkholderiales > Casimicrobiaceae > Casimicrobium. The sequence goes on from JBDSYI010000497.1 coordinate 4,847, forward strand.
CCGTCGAGGTCAAAAAACAGAGTGGTGATCGGCACGTAAAATCTTTCTCTTGCGCTAAGGGCACATATGTCACAGAAGTTTATCGAAGGCCGCGTCGTTGGCCGCACCGATCACACCGATACGTTGTTTTCGTTGCAGTTTGAAGCGCCGCTCGCGGGCTTTATCGCCGGACAATACTGCCAGGTGGGTCTGCACTTGCCCGGCGATGACCGATCTGCGGCGTCGCCTTATGCGCTTGTCATGCGTCCGTATTCGCTCGTCAACGCGCCGCATGAGCACCCGTTCGAGATCGTTCTCACAGAAGTTCCCGCACACCTGGGCGGCGTGCTCACGCCGGCGCTACACCGCCTGCAGGTGGGCGACCCTGTCTACATCAGTCCCATTGCGTACGGATTCTTTTCGATGCCTGAAGTGCCTGACGCGGAAGTGCTGTGGGGCCTGGCCACGGGTACGGCCAACGGCGCGCTGCTGTCTTGCCTGAAAACAGACGCTCTCTGGCAAAAATTCAAAAAAGTCGTACTCGTTCATGCCGTGCGTACCGCCGCTGAGTTGACCTATCGTGATCAGATCGACGCCATCGCGCGAGCCTATCCAGGGCGATTTCAATACATCCCATTCGTATCCCGCGAAGCTCACGACGGCGCGATGCGAGGCCGAATTCCGCAAGCTATCAGCGACGGCTCGCTGGAAGCGCGGGCAGCGCTCGCATTGAATGCCGAAACCGCACATTGCATGGTGTGCGGCAATCCGGAAATGGTCGCCGATACGCTGGCGGTTTTAAAAGCCCGAGGGCTCAAGAAACATCGCCGCAAAGAGGCCGGGCAGATTACTACCGAAGCGTATTGGTAGGCGGGGTGACGTTAACGCTTGCTGCGGAAACGATCACGCAGCGCGATGATTTCACCCATGATGCCGCGACGGAACGCCATCACGCACACCACAAAGATCAAGCCGGTCACCAGCGTCACAGATTCGCCGAGCGATTTGAACCATTCGATCCCTGACACCGCAGCGATCCAGTTGCCGACTTCACCGAGTTTGTTTTCCAGCGCAATGACCACCGCCGCGCCCACTAGTGGGCCAGACAGCGTTCCGAGACCACCGACCAGTGTCATCAAAATGACCGATCCCGACATCGACCAGTGAACGTCGGAGAGCGTGGCGAAACCGAGGACTTCAGTCTTTAACGCACCTGCTAGCCCGGACAGACCCGCCGAGATCATAAAGGCGATGAGTTTGAAGCGGTGGGTGTCGTAGCCGAGCGAAATCGCGCGTGGTTCGTTTTCCTTGATCGCTTTGAGAATCTGTCCAAAGGGCGAATGCACGGTGCGTACGATCAACAGGAACGCCGCGACGACGATGACCAGACCGACGTAATACATCACCAGGTCATTGCGCAGATCTATCATGCCAAACAGCTTGCCGCGCGGCACGCCTTGCAAGCCGTCTTCGCCGCCAGTGAATGGCGCTTGCAGGCAAAAGAAGAAAAACATCTGCGCCAGCGCGAGCGTGATCATCGAAAAATAGATCCCTTGACGTCGGATCGCAAACAGACCGAACAGACCACCCAGTGCCGCGCCCGCAATCATTCCTGCGAGCAAACCCAGTTCCGGCGTCCAGCCCCAGACTTTCATCACGTGACCGGCAGCGTAACCCGCTCCACCTAGAAATGCCGCATGTCCGAACGACAGCAGCCCTGTGAAACCCAGCAGCAAATTGAATGCTGATGCGAACAACGCAAAACACAAAAGCTTGATCACCAGAATGGGATACGCACCCAAAAAAGGCGCGGCGATTAGCGCCGCCAGCAGGAAGCCATAACCGAGGAGTTGTTTGTTAGCCATCGTCGCGCTCTATTTCTCTTTGCCGAACAAACCGGCTGGCCGGAACAGCAGCACGATAGCCATGATGACGAACACGACGGTCGATGACGCCTCGGGGTAGAACACCTTGGTAAAGCCCTCGATCACGCCGAGCCCGAGCCCGGTCACGATCGAGCCCAGTATCGAGCCCATGCCGCCAATCACCACCACGGCGAATACCACGATGATCAAGTTTTGTCCCATCAACGGGGAGATCTGAATCACTGGCGCGGCGAGCACACCAGCGAATGCGGCTAGCGCTACGCCGAAACCATAAGTCAATGTCACCATTAGCGGCACGTTCACGCCGAATGCTTCGACCAGCCGCGGGTTCTCGGTACCAGCACGCAAATAGGCACCGAGCTTGGTGCGCTCGATCACGTACCAGGTGCCGATACACACGACTACCGACGCCAGCACGACCCATGCGCGATAGTTAGGCAAAACCATGAAACCGAGATCGGTCGCACCCGACAGTGCGTCCGGCGCGCTGTATGGCAATCCCGAAACGCCGTAGAACGAGCGCAGTACGCCTTCAATGACAAGCGTTAAACCCAGAGTCAGCAGCAAACCATATAAATGGTCGAGCTTGTAGATGCGTTTCAAAAAAAGTCGCTCGATTACCATGCCGAGCAGCGCGACAACCAGGGGTGCAGCAAACAGCATCACCCAGTAGTTGACGCCAAAATATTCAAGACCCATCCACGCGAGCACGGCTCCGAGCATGAACAGTGCGCCGTGCGCAAAATTGATGACATTGAGCAGTCCAAAGATGACCGCGAGGCCAAGACTCAGGATAGCGTAAAAAGAGCCGTTAACGAGCCCAAGCAACAGCTGGCTGAGCATTGCGGATAACGGTCGACCGAAAATTTCCATAAGCGAGTGAATAGCGTTGGCAAGTAACAGTACACGCGCAACAGGTCGTGCGCGGGGCAGGCGAAGCCAAAGATATGGCTTCGCCGCGTTTGCAATCGGTTACGCGTGGATTACTTCCAGAGCGCGCACTTCGATTCAGCTTTCGTCGTGAACACTTTGTCACCGGGCAGTTTGGAAACCACTTTGTAGTAGTCCCAAGGCTTCTTCGATTCGGCAGGGCTCTTGACTTGCATCAAATACATGTCATGTACAAAACGACCATCGGCGCGAATTGACCCGCTTGCGTAAAAGTCGTTGATCTTCATCGACTTCATCTCGGCCATGACTTTGTCTGCGTCAGCCGTTTTCACCGCTTGAACCGCTTTCAGATAAGTCATAGTCGCTGAATAGTCGGCCGCCTGAACGCTCGTTGGCATGCGCTTATTTTTTTCGAAGAAGCGATTGGCGAACTTACGCGTTTCATCGTTCAGATCCCAGTACCAGCTGGTCGTCAGCAGCAAGCCCTCGGTGTCTTTCAGGCCCAAGCTGTGAATGTCGCTCAGAAATACCAGCAGACCGGCTAGCTTCATGGTCTTGGTGATACCAAATTCTTTCGCTGCCTTGATCGCATTGATGGTGTCGCCACCGGCATTTGCGAGGCCCAGAATTTGCGCCTTTGAACTTTGCGCCTGCAACAGGAACGACGAGAAATCAGACGCATTCAGCGGATGACGCACGGCACCGAGCACTTGCCCGCCGTGTGCCTTCACTACTGCTGAGGTGTCATTTTCCAGCGCGTGACCAAAGGCGTAGTCAGCGGTCAAAAAGAACCACGTTTTGCCACCGTTGTCGACGACTGCGGATCCTGTCCCTTTGGCAAGTGCTACGGTATCGTACGCGTAATGCACAGTGTAGGGTGTGCACTGTTCGTTGGTCAGCACAGACGAGCCCGCGCCGTTGTTGATGTAGACGCGCTTCTTTTCTGCCGCGACTTTTGCTGATGCCAGCGCGGTGCCGGAGTTGGTGCCACCGAACAGTAGCGTCACGCCTTGTGTGTCGATCCATTCGCGCCCTTTCGAGGCGGCGATGTCGGGTTTGTTTTGATGGTCGGCCGTTAACAACTCGATGGGCTGTCCGAGCACCTTGCCGCCGAAGTCATCGATGGCCATCTGGATGGCTGAGGCTCCGCCTTTGCCTTCGACATCTGCGTACAGACTGGACATATCGGTGACAAAGCCGATCTTTACCTTTTCCTGCGCGTGCGCACTAACGGCCAGTGCGGCAACTGCTAACGCAATGGCTAATGGTTTCAATCTTAGTTTCACTATAGTTCTCCTTTAATTCGACAGTGACGAATGAAGCACGCGTGCGATGCAACGTGCTTTTTTAAAATGATAGAAATCGCGACGCGCTAAACGCCGAGAAGCTGTTTCAACACAGGCATCCGATCTTCGAGTTGCGCAGCGGAAAAGTGCTCGACGATGCGCCCGTGTTCCATGACGTAAAAACGATCCGCCAACGGCGCGGCGAAGCGAAAGTTTTGTTCGACCATCACGACCGTGTAGCCCTTTTGTTTGAGCATACGAATCATCTTGGCCAGCGCCTGCACGATGACCGGCGCAAGACCTTCCGAAATCTCGTCGAGCAGCAAAAGATTTGCACCGGTACGCAGAATGCGGGCGACCGCCAGCATTTGTTGCTCACCGCCCGACAGACGGGTGCCCTGACTATTACGGCGCTCGGCAAGGTTCGGAAACAGCGCGTAGATTTCATCGAGACCCATGCCAGCGCCCATTCCCTTTAGAACCGGCGGCAACAGTAAATTCTCTTCGCACGACAGGCTGGAAAAGATCCCACGCTCTTCCGGGCAGTAACCCACCCCGAAATGCGCAATCTGATAAGTGGGTAGATTGATCGTTTCATGGCCGCGAATCTTGATCGAGCCTTTGCGCTCCCCGGTCAGCCCAAGAATGGCTCGCAACGTAGATGTGCGCCCCGCGCCATTGCGTCCGAGCAGCGTGACGACTTCGCCGCTTTGCACGTCGAGATCCACGCCATGCAACACATGCGATTCGCCGTACCAGGCTTGCAGTCCGCGAATGCTGAGGGCAGTTTCTGCTGAAGCACTAACCGCCATCAGTGTGCGCCTTCGAGTTCGCCATCGACGGTACCCATGTACGCCGCCATCACATCGGGGTTGCGCGACACTTCTTCATAAGGGCCTTCAGCCAGAATCGCGCCGCGTTGCAGCACCGTGATGCGATCCGCGATGCTGGAGACTACGCCCATGTTGTGTTCCACCATCAGCACCGTGCGGCCCACAGCCACCTTGCGAATCAATTCGGTTACGCGGTGCACGTCCTCGTGGCCCATGCCCTGTGTGGGTTCATCTAGCAACATCAGTTCAGGCTCAAGCGACAACGTTGTCGCGATTTCCAGCGCGCGTTTCCGCCCGTACGGCAGATTGACAGTGGTCTCGTTAGCCACGTCATCCAGGCCGACCTCTGTGAGCAACGCGTGCGCACGATCATTCAAATGACTAAGGCTGCGCTCGCTCTTCCAGAAGTGAAATGAGGTCCCGAGCTTGCGCTGCAAACCGACCCGAACATTCTCCAGCACGGTCAAATGCGGAAACACGGCCGATATCTGAAACGAACGAATGATGCCGCGGCGCGCGATTTGTGCGGGCTGCTCTTTGGTGATGTCGCGACCGTTGAACGTAATCGTTCCGGTCGTCGGTTCGAGAAATTTGGTGAGTAGATTGAAACAGGTCGTCTTGCCTGCGCCGTTGGGACCGATCAGTGCATGAATGCTGCCGCGACGAACCTTGAGATTAACGTCAGTGACGGCGGAAAAACCCTTGAAGTCCTTGCCCAGATGGCGTGTTTCAAGAATCGTTTCAGTCAAATCGGTCATATCGTGGCGTTCCTCCATGCATCAGTCGTACCAGCGATCTAGCGTCGCATCACGGCGATAGTAACGCAACATCGAACGTTCACTTCTGAACATCTGTACGGTTTTTGATCATTCTCAGGTCTCTCCCAAAAATCCTCCGCTTTGATGCGCCCAGAGCCGTGCATAGAGCCCCTCTTTGGCGAGCAGACTTTTGTGATCACCTTCTTCCACGATGTGGCCTTCGTCAAGCACGATCAGACGATCCATCGCGGCGATGGTCGACAGGCGATGCGCAATCGCCACCACCGTTTTGCCTTCCATCAGGCGATACAAGCTCTGCTGGATGGCTGCTTCTACTTCCGAGTCGAGTGCGCTGGTGGCCTCATCCAGAAGCAGAATTGGCGCGTTCTTTAGCATGACGCGCGCAATCGCGACGCGTTGCCGCTGACCACCCGAGAGCTTGACGCCGCGCTCACCGACGTGAGCGTCATAGGCGGTACGACCCTTCGGATCAGTCAATCGCTGGATGAAGTCGTGCGCTTCAGCGCGTTCTGCAGCGTGCAACATGTCTGCGTCAACCGCATCGGGACGACCATACAAAATGTTGTCGCGCACTGAGCGGTGCAATAGCGACGTGTCCTGAGTGACCATGCCGATATTGCTGCGCAGGCTGTCTTGAGTTACCTTGGCGATATCAGTGCCATCGATCAGGATGCGTCCGCTTTCCAGATCATGAAAGCGCAACAACAGATTTACGATGGTCGACTTGCCGGCGCCGGAGCGACCGACGAGACCGATTTTTTCGCCTGGGCGAATGGTCAGCGTCAAGCCATCGATCACCGGCTTCGCCATTGGTTTTACCGCTTGCGGCGGCGCTTCGGTGTGCCGTTCCTGCCCGTAGGCGAAGGTTACATTTTCAAAGCGAACTTCTCCACGTGGCACATTCAATACTGTGGCATCCGTCGCGTCGTTCACCGTATGCGGTTGCGACAGTGTCGCGATGCCGTCGCGCACAGTGCCGATGTGCTCGAACAAGCCCGCTAACTCCCACATCACCCAATTTGACAGGCCATTTAAGCGCAACGCCATCGCCGTGGCCGCAGCAACCGCGCCCACGCCGGCCGCACCCGCGGCCCACAGCCATAGCGTGACCCCGACCGTTGACAGCACCAGCAAAATCAATAGCGAGTGATGCACGATGTCGAACGCGGTGATAAAGCGCCATTGTTGATACACCGTCGACATGAAATCCTGCATCGCGCCTTTGGCGAATGCTGCTTCACGCTGCGTATGCGAAAACAATTTCACCGTTGAAATGTTGGTGTAGGCGTCAGTGATGCGCCCCGTCATCAACGAGCGGGCATCGGCCTGAGCCTGTCCGACACGTCCGAGTTTCGGCACAAAGTACCAACACGCGCAGCCATAGCAAACGACCCAGATCAAAAAGGGCAAGGTGATGCGCCAGTCAAACCCGCCCACGCTGATCACCATCGTCACAAAATAGATGATCACGAACACCATGACGTCGGTCAAAATCATCCACACGTCGCGCACCGCGAGTGCGGTCTGCATGACCTTGGCTGCGATGCGACCAGCGAACTCGTTGCTATAAAAACTCATGCTCTGCGCGAGCATCAGGCGATGAAAATTCCAGCGCAAGCGCATCGGAAAATTGCCCATGATGGTTTGGTGTTTGAAGAACGCAAACATCGTCACCATCACCGGGCTGGCGACCAGCAACCCTACCAACAACAGAAGCCCTGAGCGCTGTTCGTCCCAAAACCTCGAAGGCTCGGTTTTTGCCAGCCAATCCACCACCCGGCCGAGCATGGCGTACAGCAGCGCCTCAATCAGGCCGATGGTGCCAGCGGCGAACGTCATCAACAGAATGTAGGGGCGCAAGCCGCGCGTGCATTCCCAGAGAAACGCGCGCAGCGATTTCGGCGGCGCGACCGGCGCTTCGCTGGGATACGGCTCTACCAGCCGCTCAAAAAATTGGTACATAGAAACTCAGATGTGTAGGGTGGGCAGCCGCTGCCCACCGTGGATTGTCGTAGTAGGTTTAGGTGCGTCCTGGGCTGCCGCTTACTCATAAACCGCAGGGCTCGGCAGCGAGCGCGTGCCCATCATCACCTCACTCTTCCATGCGAACCAGGTCAACACAATCGCGCCGAAGCCCGCGAGTGCGAGCGAAGCGCGCAACCCCAGATGCTCACCCACGTATCCGCCAATGAGTGCACCAGGAGCTGCGCCGATCAGAATCAACCAGCGCATCGTGCTGGTCATGCGACCTAACAGCGGTCCCGGCGTCACCGCTTGTCGCAGCGACAAAAAGTTAACGAAGATGAGCGTTGCACCGCCAGAGAAACACGTCAGCATGAAACCAAAAAACACAACGCCCCAGACGTTTGCTGGTGCAACAGCGAGCGCGATCCAGCCCGCAGCGCTCACGGCGATACCCGCGACGATAGTCGGGCCGGGACCGAATTTTTCGCTGACACGTTTGCCGTACACGCTCGCCAGAACAGTGCCGACACCCATACCGACGTAGCACAGACCAATCGCCTGTGCAGTCATACCCAGCTCTCGAGTGGCGACGAGAATTTGCACGACGCTCGCCATGTGATGCAGGAGTTGCCAGCAACCGACGAACAGCGCGAGCGTCCACAGCATGCGCGTTCTCTTCACAAAGCGCACGCCTTCGCGCAGTTGCTCGACGAAGTTGGTGCTGCCCGCTGGCGCGACCGTCTCATTCACGCGAATTCCGCGCAGCAGCATCACCGATCCCGCGATCAGAATCGCGTCAAAGGCTATGGCAATCGGTGCGCCCAAAATCTTGATCAGCGCGCCCGCCAATCCCGGTCCCGCGATCTCGGAGCCCGACACCGCGAGCGCATTCTTGCTGTGCGCTTCAACCAGTCGATCACGCGGCACGATTTGCGTCAGCACGATTTGTGCAGCCGATCCGGCAAATACGTGCACACAGCCGAGCACCACGCCAACCGCATAGAGCCACGTCATTGACAGATGACCCGTCCACGCCGCGATCGGAACCGTCATGAGGGTGATCGCGAAAATCACTTCACCTATGACGTAGACAGGTAGCTTGCGCACGCGATCCAGCCATACCCCGGCAGGCAACGAGAGCAGCACAAATGGCGCAATTTCAGCCGATAACAAATATCCCATCTGCGATGGCGTCGCGTTGAGCACGGTCACCGCAGTCAGCGGTAGCGCGAGTATCGTGATTTGCGCACCGAAATGCGTAACCACCACCGACGAAAAGATGCGACGATAATTGGGATCGTTGAGCAGATCGCCGGAGGGAAGCCTGGGCAACGTGAACACGGATCGCAACCGGGCCCGTAACCAGCTAACGAGCGAAAAAGTAGCTTGCATGATAAATCTCAAAAAATAGCGTGTGTGCGGCGGGCGCAAACGATGCGGGTGAAGCATGGCGTAAGCCCATCGCGACGAAGAAAGCAATGCGGCGCAGACCTGCGCGTCAATGAAGCAGTCAGTTCAATCTGCGCAGGTGGCGTTTGCCGAACGTACTGGAGTGGTGGCTGGGGCGACTCCAGGCCCCCCGCGCGCTGCAAAACAGCGCGGTCGTTAGCCAGTCAACGCGGATGCTTTGAATTTGCCCAAGCCAGACGCATGCCCACCGGTGCAAACGAAGCAACCATCGCGACGCCGATTACGCTGTGAGTGGCGTGAGAGGAGTAGATGAGTGCGGTCTGCATGAGGGCGTCCTTTCTGGTGCGAAATAGAGATCAGCGCTGCGCTCGTGGCGCGTCTGATTAAGCACGAAATTAATGCTACAACGGGCGAGGCTCCGATGCCCAGCGGCGAAGCATGCAAATTGAGGCGGCGTCGCCACAGCGTATCGGCGATGCGACATTACTGTTCGATTTCTCGTCGATTAGACTAGCAGCTTATGGCCTAAACCACCATTTTACGAGGGATAAACCTGAATTATGGTTAAAGTCGATAACTCTTAGAATATACGTCTAGTCCCCATTCAGACGTCATTACGCGAAAAAGCTGTTCTTTAAAGTCGGATTTCCGCGACTGGAATTTTCGATCACAGGAGCGTATTTAACGCCTGCTTCTGAGCCTCAACACCCTCGCCGCGTCGCGTCGCAAGATCCGCGAACTGATCGTCTCCCAGTTTGCCCACGGTGAAGAACTGCGAAGCCGGATGTGCGAAATAGAAGCCGCTGACGCTCGACGCTGGCGTCATCGCGTACGACTCGGTTAATGCCATACCGATGGCGTCCGCCTTCAACACGCGGAACAGGTCAACTTTTTCGCGATGGTCGGGGCAGGCGGGGTAACCGGGCGCTGGACGAATGCCACGATACTTCTCTTTGATTAGCGCCTCGTTCTCAAGTTTTTCGTCATGGGCATAGCCCCAGAAATCTTTGCGCACGCGTTCATGCAAGTGCTCGGCAAAGGCCTCCGCCAGCCGGTCGGCCAACGCCTTGAACATGATGGCGTTGTAGTCGTCGCCCGCCTTTTCAAACTCAGCCAGACGCGCATCACCGCCAAGCCCGGTCGTCACCGCGAACAGTCCCAAATAGTCGGCGTGACCGCTATCGCGCGGCGCAATGAAGTCCGCTAGCGCGAAATTTGGGCGACCCGGTTCCTTCACAGTCTGTTGTCGCAACGTGTGAAAGCGCATCGCGACTTCGGTGTGCCCGCCGTCGGCAAAAATGATGATGTCGTCGCCGACGCTCTGCGCCGGCAGTAGTCCGTAAGCGGCGTTCGCTGTAAGCCACTTTTCCTGCACGATGCGCTTGAGCATCGCCTTGGCATCGCGAAACACGCGTTGCGCTTCGTCGCCGACGATTTCGTCGTTGAGAATTTTGGGATAGTGCCCCGCCAGGTCCCACACCAAAAAGAACGGCGTCCAGTCGATGTAGGGCACGATCGCCGAGAGCGGGTAATTAGTGAGCTGATGTACACCGGTGTGCTTGGGCGTGGGCGGCGTGTAGTGCAGATGATCGCCCGCAAATGCAAAAAAGCGATTGGAACGCGCGACTTCCAGTTCAAGCAACGGCACCGTCTTTTTATTGGCATGTCGCTTGCGGATGACCTCGTAATCCGCCGCCGTTTCGGCGACGAATGCGGGTTTCATTTCATCGCTCAACAACGCTGTAGCTACGCCGACGGCACGCGAGGCATCGACGACGTGGATCACTGGATTTTTGTAATTTGGTGCAATTTTTACGGCGGTGTGCATACGCGAAGTCGTCGCACCACCAATCAGTAGCGGCAAATGGAAATCGAGGCGATCCATTTCTTTCGCCACGTGCGCCATCTCTTCGAGCGACGGCGTGATGAGCCCGGACAGGCCGATGATATTGGCGTTTGAGTCTTTCGCGGCGGCCAGAATCTTGTCGCACGACACCATGACGCCGAGATCGATCACTTCGTAGTTATTGCACTGAAGCACGACGCCGACGATGTTCTTGCCGATGTCGTGGACGTCGCCTTTCACAGTCGCTAAAACAATCTTGCCTTTGGTCTTTGCTGTGGTGCCGAGCAGACGTTTTTCTTCCTCGATAAACGGCACCAGATGGGCAACCGCCTGCTTCATGACGCGCGCCGATTTCACCACTTGTGGCAAAAACATTTTTCCTTGAGCGAACAGATCGCCCACGACATCCATGCCCGCCATCAAAGGGCCTTCGATGACTTGCAGGGGCCGCTCGAAACCAATACGCGACTCTTCAGCGTCTTCAACGATGAAGGTATTGATACCTTTAACGAGCGCGTGCTTCAGTCGCTCATTGACTGGCAGCTCACGCCAGCTTAGATCTTCAACACGGACTTTGCCGCCGCCTTTGACCGCCTCGGCGAGCGTGAGCATGCGCTCGGTGGCATCGCTGCGGCGATTGAGCACGACGTCTTCGCAGTGCTCGCGCAGTACGGGATCGAGCTCGTCGTAAATGCCGACTTGGCCCGCATTGACGATGCCCATCGTGAGCCCCGCCTTGATCGCGTGATACAGAAAAACCGTATGCATCGCTTCGCGCACATGATCGTTGCCACGGAACGAAAACGACATGTTCGAGATACCACCCGAGGTCTTGGCACCGGGCAAATTTTGATTGATCCAGCGCACCGCCTCGATGAAATCGACACCGTAATTATTGTGCTCTTCAAGCCCGGTGGCGAGCGCAAACACGTTCGGATCGAAAATGATGTCTTCCGGCGGAAAGCCCACCGTCTCCACCAAAATCTTGTAGGCGCGCGCGCAGATATCAATCTTTTTCTGATAGGTGTCAGCCTGCCCTTGCTCGTCGAACGCCATCACTACCGCAGCAGCGCCGTGGCGCCTTAAGAGTCGCGCGCACTTCAGAAAACTTTCTTCGCCTTCTTTTAGTGAAATCGAATTCACCACGCTCTTGCCCTGCACGCATTTCAGGCCCGCTTCGATGACTTCCCACTTCGACGAATCGATCATCACCGGAACGCGCGAAATGTCCGGCTCGGTCGCAATGATGTTCAAAAACTTCATCATCGCGGCTTTGCTGTCGAGCATCGCCTCGTCCATGTTGACGTCGATGATCTGCGCGCCGCTGGCCACCTGTTGACGCGCCACTTCGACCGCACCCGCATAGTCGTCATTGAGGATCAATTTGGCAAAAGCGCGAGAGCCGGTGACGTTGGTGCGTTCGCCGACGTTCACAAAAAGAGAGTCGGGGCCGATTTCGAGCGGTTCGAGCCCGGAGAGGTGCATAGTCGTGTTCATACGGCTATTTTCGCCGAAAGCAACTCAGCGACAGCGCGTACGGGTCCGTCGTTACGACAATTCGTCGATTCGCGCCAGATGCCAGCGCAAGACGTGCAGTAGATTGGCCTCAGAGGCGATGCCCTGACCGGCGATGTCGAACGCCGTGCCGTGGTCCACGCTGGACCGTAAAAACGGCAATCCAATGGTCACGTTCACCGCGCTTTCGAGTCCGAGCAGCTTCACGGGAATCAAACCCTGGTCATGATACATCGCGAGCACCACATCGAACTCGCCAGTGCGGGCACGCATGAAAACCGTGTCGGGCGGCAATGGATCGGTGACCAGAATGCCCTGCGCACGAGC